>DAIQOU010000066.1:0-14668 GCA_036787725.1 Bacteroidales bacterium | reverse complement strand
ATGAATGGGCTTGGTTTGGGGTGGTAATGTTTCTTCTGTTTATCGGATGTCTTTTCTTATTTTTCTTTTCAAGAAAGATTATTTTGAAGAAAGTCGGTTTTTATGCGGGTTTGATCTTGGTAATACTGATTGTTGGAAGTAATATTTTTTCTTATAAGCAAAAGAAAAAATTGACAGATCGAAATACAGCCATCGTTTTATCTTCTACCGTAACTATCAAAAGTTCTCCGGACAATAGCGGAACCGATTTATTTTTGTTGCATGAAGGAACAAAAGTCATTATAAAAGATAAGCTGGGAGATTGGAGTGAGATTGTGATTGCAGATGGAAATACCGGCTGGATCAGGACCGAAGAGATAGAAGTGATTTAATGTTAAGATAAAAAGTCCGGATAACAAAAGGAATTGTTCTTTTCGGATAATTCCTTTTATTGTTTGAGAATATACGAATTACAGAATATTTCCTATCTGTAAATAAATAATCAAATGACCAACAAATGCATTGCCATTGATTTCGGAACTTCCGGAATTCGGTTTTATAAGGAGGGGAGAAAAGTAAAAGAAATTTTACAAAATACTTCTTTTCCGGAACTTGTCGTATTAAAGGGTGTTATTGCTTATTTTAATCCGGGTGATGCGTTGGTAAGGAAGGCGATAAGAGAAATTCTGCCCGGCCCGATTCCTTTTGTGAGTCGAAGACCCGAAATGTTGATTTCTATGCCCTCCAACCCCAATCAGGTAGTCCGAAGAGCTTATAGAGATATTGCCGATTTTGTTGGTGCTAAGTCATGTTTCTTAGTGTTTGATTCTCTGACGGGTGCCATCGGTATGGAGATCAATCCTCTCTTTGTCTTATAAGAGAGAGAACGATTGCATAGAACTCGGATTCAAAACGTTATATACCCGTTGGAAGGAATTCCATCATTGGGTTTTCAAGGAATAATAAAAAGGGTGACTCAATTTTTTATGTTGAGTCGCCCTTTTCGCTTAATTTTACGATATTGAATTATTTATTATTCAGTTTATCTTCCAACATCTTAATGTAATAGCCTCCGACAACAGAACGAGCTTGGAAGCCGACATGCTTTTCATTGTCTGTATTATACCAATCTGACATAGGAACACGATCAACAGTTTCATTCATAAACCGATACAGAGGAGAAATGAATTGCTGAAATACCTCTTGTCCGTTGGCCAGTGTAGCTGTCCAGATAATCCAATCAGCTTTTGTATAATTCTTACGATTATCTAAAGGCAGCCCGTATTTGTTTTGTTTTGTCAGGTAATAAGGAATCTCTTTCTCCATAACGATAGGAGGAAAGATGTTCAGCTTAAGTAATTTATCCCATACCATATTGTATTTTTGGCTCCAAGTGCCCGGTTGATCAAATGTAAGACGGAAATGATCGCCGTCATCAGCCATCTTCACCCATTCTTCCGCCATTTCTTTAGCTTTAGTTGTATATTTTTCCGCTATTTCCTTTTTTCCGAGTTTTTCGGCTAAATATCCGTAAGAAGCAATACCCATGATTGCTTTCACGGAAAGATTTACATTATGGGCAAAATGTCCGGCAAAATCATCCGTGCACAGCTGATTTTCGGGATCCAATCCTTTTTCAACTAAATAATCGGTCCAAGTTGTTAATATCTCCCAATGTTTTTCGGCGTAATTGGCATTTCCCTCGGTGACTGCGAGCGCAGCGGTCAGTATCAGCATATTTCCGGCTTCTTCTACCGGCATATCGCCTCCGTAAGTTTGTCCGTTGGCCAAAGGATAAGTACCCACATCGTGAGCCGGGAAAGGTTTAGTCCATTTTCCGCTTTCACTGTAATAAAAAATATGATTCATCAATCCTTTAGCCAGTTCGGGATTATAGTATAAAAACAGAGGAGCAGAGGGATAAGTGATATCTACTGTTCCGATGGATCCGTTGCTGAAATTTTCTTTCGATAAAAACAATAGATCTCCATTGGGAGCTTCCACCGTTTTATGAGCGGAAATGGCTTGCCGATAGGCTAAAGCACATAAATCGGCATATTCTTTTCCTCCTGTTTCCGTTGCCTTTTTCATCAATTCATAATCGAATGCCGAACATTTATCTTTTAAACCGGAGTAGTCGTTCAATGCTTCTGTGAAAACTTGTTCAATGGTTTTGTTCCCGGCTTTATTCCAATAAGGACGTAAATTTTCCCCAAAATATTGGATAGAATAAATATCATCATAACCGATCATTATCTTTCCTGCATTGTTTTTGATTTTCCCGGGGGTACGAACCAATGCCAAATTAGCATTTTCTTTTGTACTCAAGTCTCCCGATAAAGTTCCTTGTTGAGCAAAGTTTTTCCGCATTTCATAAGCATCTCCTACTTGAAAACCGGTGTTCTCTTTTTCTCCGCATAAGTAAAAATATCCCCAGTCGATTCGCACATCATCCCCTTTTTTGCCCAGAATAGCTTGTTCCTTACTTCCTGTTTTTAAGAAGATGAGATTATCTTTTTCGTATCCTTCTCCTTGATTGGCCTGTACCGGATAATCCAATGCCCAATGGGGAGCTGCTTCAAAATACAGTTGAACATCGTGATCCTTTCCGTCCAGTGAATTTATTTCATAAGAGATATAATTTACAGGGCGAGAAATCAGATTCAGGTCTTCCGGTAAAAGGGGAGCCATGAATTCCAGCTTTAATTCTACATTTCCGCATTCAAATACATATTTTGTTTGAGTGGCTTGCACATCCGAGAGTTTCTGCACTGCAGCTGTATTAAAGAATGTTTCGATATCGTCTTGAACATACAAACCGAAATCAACCAAAGCGCCTCCGGTATTATTGAAGCAATGTGCCGCTATGACGGTTTTACCCGGGATAATTGTTTTTGCCGCTTCCTCAGGAATGGGAACCAAGACATTTTTATTCCAGGAATATCCTGTATTTACTACTTCAATGCCGTTAATATACAATTCGAAATTGTCATCATGCGAATATTCCAAAAAAAGGTTTTTCCCGGAAAGATCCAGGTCTATATCGATGGTTCTGCGTACCCATACATCTTTCGTTTCCCATACTGTTTTTACATTGGTTTCGTCGGGTGTGCCGAAGGCAGCAGGTCCTTCTTTCCAGCCGGCATCGTTAAAATCGGGTTGTTGCCAATTTTTGGCAGGAGAGGAAAATGTATATTTACCGTTCCAGTCGCTTTCCAACGACATTCCGGCAATACTTTTTAACGGTGTTTTTTCTATACCCATAAAGCGGTAAACTTGTCCGTCTGTCCGGATAGCTCCTACCAAGGGAAATTCTTTTCCGGACCAATGCTTCACCGGTTCGTCATATAAATTGTCAGTCATCGACCAGGCACTTGTATAAGGATCGATGGTGATTAGCGGATAGGCCGGTGCGCGAAGGTCATTTTTTATACTTTGAGTAGTTGTTTGAGAAACTTGTTTCGTCTCTTTACAACCCCATAGCGTCATCAGACACAATAAATAAATCAGTTTTTTCATACGTTATTTTTTCTTTATAAGAAAAAAGCTAAGGATTCGGTTATGAATACCTTAGCTTTTAGAAACCGTTTTATTACTTACTTATTCAATGAATTGCAAATTTCCAAATTGATGGCTCTTAAGCGAGATTCTTCCAGTTTGATCACTTTACGATCATAGGTCATTAATCCGTTTACTTCCCCTTCCACATCCGTTGTTTGGGTGTAAACCGCTGCAGAGAATCCTCTTTTTATGAAGTTCTTTAATAAATTCGCATATTTTATATATTCGTCGGTTACTTCCTTGGAGTTTTTGAATTGCACATAACCCCAATTCCTATCGGTTTGCCATAAATGTTCTTGCAACGGCAGTCCGATTCCTCCATATTCACCCAATACATTTACTCTCTCGGCATCGAACAGGTACATTTCCGGTCCCGGATAATTATGTAAATCCAACATATCTCCTACATGATAGTGATTTCCTCCGCTTGCCGGATTTACCAATCGGGAAGGATCGTAATTCTTGGTCCATGCTACAATCTCCGGAGTTTTGAATTGTCCCCAAGCTTCATTAAACGGTACCCATATCACAATGGAAGGGTAAGAGATCAGGTAGTCCATAATTTCTTTCCATTCTTTACGGAAATTAGCTTCCGATTCGATAGAACGTTCCAATTCTTTTCCGTCAAAATAATTGCGGTTTTGCCAACGGGGAGAGTGGTCTCCATTCGGCATGTCTTGCCATACCAAGATACCCAAACGATCACAATGAGTATACCAGCGAGCAGGCTCTACTTTTACGTGTTTACGGATCATGTTGAAACCGAAGTCTTTGGTTTTTTGAATATCGTATAACAAAGCTTCATCTGTAGGAGCTGTGTATAACCCGTCGGGCCACCAGCCTTGATCCAAAGGACCGAATTGAAAATAGTCTTTGTTGTTTAGTTGCAGACGAACAATTCCTTCACTGTCTTTTTTAGATGATACTTTCCGCATGGCAGCATAACTCTTTACTTTATCCGACAATCTGCCTTTTTCATAAAGATTAACTTCCAAATCATAGAGGAAAGGAGATTCCGGAGACCATAATTTCATATTCGGAAGAGTAATGTCAACCGATTCTCCGGCAGCAGCTTTTCCTTTGGCTACTACTTGTGATCCGTCTTTCACAATTACTTCAATTATATCTCCCACAGTTGCATTTTGAGTACATGCCTTTACCGAAATTTGTTTGGTATCGATATTGGGAATGGTTTTTAAGGAAGCAATGTGTTTTTTGGGAACGGGTTCCAACCATACTGTTTGCCAAATACCGGATACCGGAGTATACCAAATTCCTTCCGGCTTGGTAACTTGTTTTCCTCTGGGTATATAACTGTCGCTTGTAGGATCCCATACTTTTACGACCAGTTTTTGATTTCCGGAAGTAAGATAAGGAGTAATGTCAAAAGAAAAAGGAGTATATCCTCCGGTATGGCTTCCTACTTTAATGTCGTTTATAAATACTTCGGTTTTCCAATCGACCGCTCCGAAATGAAGTAAGACCGTATTGCTTTTCCAGCTGCCCGGAACCGTAAAAGTGCGTTTATACCATAATTCATTCTCTTTTCCCGGTTCTTTTTGTACTCCCGAGAGTGAAGACTCCACCGCAAACGGAACCAATATCTTACCATCGAAAGTTTGAGGTTCTTGTTGTCCCACAGGTAAAATGGCATATTCCCATAATCCGTTCAGATTAGTCCATTCCGAACGCTCCATAATCGGACGAGGATATTCCGGCAATACATTATTGGGATCGATTGTTTCTGCCCATTTTGTTTTAATTTTATCTCCTGCGGGTTTCCATTGAGCAAATAGAAATGACCCCGACATTACTAAAGACAATAATAGGATAATTTTCTTCATTTGACTAGTGTTTTTTTGAATGTTAATAAAGTTTAGTATGTTGAATCTTGGATTTATTCGGAAGGCAACCAAACAGAAAACGGTTTATCTCGGTCTTTGACCACTAGTTCACCGTTAATTATATCCAATTCAGCGGCTTGAATGGAAGACCTTCTCAGATCATAAGGTATATTTCCGTTTTCTTTATAGATATGTTCTGTATGATGTTTTCTTCCGGGGTGGGTGAAATAGAAGATATAGGCCCGGTCGCCGGTCACCACTACATCTCCATGTGAGCCGCTCGGTGTATCTTCTTTTCGAGAAGAGGGCTGATCCAATATTCTGTTTTTCTGTTTTTTCCAATTCAATAGATCATCGGACCTGTATACTGCCATCCCTTTCCATTCATCCGTAATGAGCCAATAAGAATCTTTGAATTTGAATACTTTAGCTCCTTCATGCGGTTCATCGCTGACCGCCGGTTGCGAATTACTCTTCCAGGTGAAGAGGTCTTCGCTGTCTGCAAACATGGACATATTATTCCACTTGTACCACATGCGCCAGTTACCTCCGGGCAATTGGATCAAGGTAGCGTCGATCACATTTTTCTCATCCAGTTTTATCGGACCTTCATACTTCCAATCCCATAAATTTTTACTCGTATAATGAGCCATAAAGGAATCCCCGCTCCAATGGTTGGATACTCCTCTTATATAAGAAACAAACATATGGTAAACTCCATTATGCAGAACTACATCGGGAGCCCAAAATGTATTCTTTCCTCTTTCGAACTCCAAGTCTAATGTCCCTCTGTATCGCCAGCTTTTTCCGTTATTTTCGGAATAGGCGATTCCTATTTCATTTCCGTAACAATAAGCCACATCTGCTGTTTCGACATTGGCCCGGCGCTGAGTGTAGAGCATCCACCATGCCTTTTCAAAAGGATTATAAATAACACAGGGGTCGGCAGCTCCATCCGTTATCGGATCCCGGAAAAGAGGAGCATCCGGTTGGTTTTCCGATTGTGCTTGGAGATTACAATACGCCCCCCATACGATCAATATATAAACAATAAATGTTCTTTTCATGGTTTATTTCTTCGTCTTTGCAAATGTATGGCAAACCGTAAAACCGGACCGGTAAAATCCGGTAAAATAATATTACTATTCGGTCAATTTACCGGTCGGTCAACCTTTTTGCCTATTATTTAATACGTATAGAGCCTGTTGTGTAAAGTAATTGATCGATTCCTTCTATTTTCAATCCAATGCGGGCATATAAAATCGGCTTAGATAAAATATCGCTTATATCTGCCGCGATGATCTGCGCTCCGGTCGAATAAGAAGAAGCATTTACTTCTTTCAGTTTTGTTGCCTCATCTACAAATATGGTATTATGTACATACAAGGTAATTCTTTCTATCTTTTTTCCGGCCGTAATTTCATTTACGCTGAAAGAAGCTGTCAACGTGTTCCCGTTTATTTTGAAATCTTCATTCGAAAGCATAAAATAAGGTTTTACCGGATATTCGACCGTTGTCTTACCGGAGACTTTCACAATCACGGTATCCCTGTCATTTACCCAAGGACCGTTTCCGTCACGGGTCACTAATTTATAAGTACCATTGAATAGCAACGCGGAGAAAGTACCGTCTTGAGACAAATATACCGAAATGGGTTCGTATAATGCATAACCGTCTTGCCACAATTGCATTTGCACCGCTTCGTCGGTTTGTCTCAAACCGATGGCTTGATTGTTAAATACTACTTTCCCGGTTAACTCGCTTTTGGGGGGATCAAAATTATCTTTATCACAACTTGCCAACAGCAAGGCAGCTAAGCCCAGTATTCCAATTATATATTTTTTCATCTTAATCATTTTTTATTCTGTTTAATTATATACCGATTATTATTGATACTTGTTTTTCACCAAGAGAGGATTGTTATTAAGCCATCCCTGATCAAAGAAATTATAATAATTCTGCATTCTGAAATTGCGCGGGTATTTTGACATGCTTAATACTATTTTATCAAATACGAATTTTCCGTTTTGCGGATGGGCCGGATCATTGATCTTGTATGGAAACAAGGCATAATGAACAGCCGATTCGTTATTGTCTTTTCCATCCCATACAAGGTGAGCTCTTCTCCAACGTTTCAGGTCCCACCAACGGTGATTTTCATATACAAATTCGACCCGATTTTCTTGAATAATATCATCTATAGTCACTGAAGTAAGAGGTTGTATGCCGGCTCTGTCGCGGATTTGATTGATATACTCGCATACTTCCGATTGTGGTTTATTTAACTCCAAAGCTGCTTCGGCTGCGATTAATATTACTTCTGCATAACGGAAGCGGACAAACCAGATATCACTACCTCTTCCTCTGGTAGCTGCGTCCGGATTTTCATCTACAAACTTTCTAATATTAAATCCGGTTTTATTTAAGAATTGCTCATCGTTGATGACCGGTCCGTTTTGATCCGTTACAATACCATAATTTCCGACTTCTTTTCCGGGGTCTCCGGTTCTATTGACTAATTTTCCGTTTTCCAAGTATTTTTGTCCGGCTTGATAAGTCATATAGGTACTTCTGAAAGTAGAACCCGGAGTAATAATAGTTCCTTCCAGCCGGGCATCTTTCTCTTTGAAAAGATCTTCCAATTTGTCGTAATAAATATACTCACCATTTTCATCTGTCGTTTTCAACTTTCCGTTTCGGTCATCCGTATATTCAAAAGCTTCCACTATATTTAATATTGGAGTGACAATATTGGCATCCACGTCCGGTTTTACCGAAGTGGCAATATTTTCTTTCGTAAATCCGTTTGTTTTTCCCGGAGAAATATAATCCAATGCCCAAATCACTTCCGGATTGGATTCTTTAGATACCAATGCATCGTAGAAATTTCTTCCTTTGTCGGGGTTTTTTGTATACAGCGTATAAGGACCGTTGTTCATAATTTCTTTGGCAGTGGCATAAGCTATATTATAAAATTCGGCAGCCCGAGAAGCCGGAATACCCAATTCACCCCCGTCCAATACAATTTCGGGTGTAACTATATTGTTGTATTTGGCTATGGAACCGGCATAGAGGGCTGCTCTTGCCTTGAGTGCCAAAGCTGCCCATTTATTGGCCCGAGCTGCATGTTTATTGTTCAGGTAATCATTGTTTTTTGAATTATTCAATAATTTATCGGCAATTTCATCGCATTCGCTCATAATATACTCATACGTTCCTGCTTCTGTTGCACGAGGTTTTTGTAATGAAATAACATCCGGATTGGAAGGATCAAAATCAAAAACTTCATCATGAATGATGGGAACGCCTCCCAATCCTTTACATATATTGAAATAAGTCCATGCTCTCAAAAAGCGAATTTCTCCTTCTAATTCTTTTTTCGCTTCGTCATCCAGTTCCGGATTCTTTTGAGCAGCCTCGGAATCCAATCCGTGCAAAAATATATTCAAATCCCGAATTAATCCGTAGTCATATACTCTCCACCAAGAATCATGATATTCTCTGAGTTCATTGGGTTTTCCATTTGAAAAGGCTGCTTCATCCAGATAGGCATAATCGCCATTGTTATCCAGGTGTTGGCCCCAATTGACGCGTCCGTAAAAATTGGCCAATGCCGATTTGATCATATTAATATCGGAGAAGATTTCTTCGTCGGTGAAGATGCCGTCCGGCTTTTCGTCCAATGTGTCTGAACATCCTGTTAATGTTATAATTAAAAGGAGGAAGAATCCAAATAGATATTTTATTATTGTTTTCATATGTTATTTTTATTTTTATACTGAAGTGGCAGGCAACCCGCTTGTCGGTTATATTGTCGGATACAACTGTTGTCGGCGGGTTCCATACAACTAAAATGTTAAATTACAACCGAGACTGATCACTCTGTTTGTCGGATATTGTACTCCGCTTCCGCTGCTTAATTCGGGATCTACTTTTACATCACCCAAATTATCTATAGAAAAGAGATTTTGCATGGATGTGTAAAGCCTGATCTTTTGCATTCCCATTTTTTTGACAATATTTTTAGGCACTGTATATCCGAACTCCAGGTTCCGCAGTTTGAGATAACTGACATTCTTTAACCAGAAGTCATTTCCCCAGTAGTTGCGATGATCTCCGTTTCCTTCTATTACTGTCGGATATTTTCCCGGGATTAAGGGGCTGTTGGCATCGTGTATATCCGATAAGTGCCATTGATTGGATAAGTAAAATTGAGGATTGTTTCCTCCATCATGCAACGGTTGTCTCATTTCCCACTCGATATAATAGGAGGCATAAGAAGAACCGCCGAAGGTTGCATTGAGATCAAACCCCTTATAATCGGCTGTTAATACAAAGTTGTAATTAAGATAAGGAGTCTCCCCGGTTCTGTAGCCGATCGGTCTTACATCCATGTCGTTAATAACCCCGTCACCGTTCACATCTTTATAAATAAAATCACCCGGGCGCATGGTTGTATTTCCTTTACCGTCGATATTTACCGGATGATTGGCAATTTGTTCCCAATCTTGAAATTGTCCGATTACTTCTTGTCCCCACCAAATAAATGCATAACGATGGTGTTGTGAATTACGGTATTCATTCCACGAATTTCCAAAACGAGGTTTGTATTGTTCCCAATCATATTGGCGGGAGAATGTGAAGTTTCCCGCGATGGAGTAACCGAAGTCACTGATATTATCAGTCCATTTCAGAGCGCCTTCCACTCCTTTTATCATATTGGAGTTGAGATTTTCGTAAGGTAATTCGAATCCGGCTTCATTGGGAATAAGCACGTCGTATTTGCGAACCGGAATTCCATCCATTTTACGAGTAAAATAGCTGAATTCTCCCGTTAACCTGTCATTAAAAAGTCCTACATCAAAACCAACGTTAAACATCTTGGCTTCCATCCAAGATAATGTTTTGACCGGCAGTCCCCGGTTTTGCGAACCGGCTACCCATTCACCATCCAAAACGGCTCCCCCTTTGTTATAAGAGTATCCTCCCAAGAAGTCGTATGCATTATAAACATTTCCGAAGTCACGATAATCATCCGATCCTACAATTCCGTAAGAAGCTCTGAGTTTGAGGCTGCTGACTTCATCTTTTATTCCATCCCAAAAAGGTTCTTCCGATATTCTCCAACCTCCCGATACCGAAGGAAAAAATCCCCAACGGTCTCCTTTGGGATATTTCCAAGATCCGTCGTATCTGCCGATCAGTTCCAATAAATATTTACTTTGGTAGTCGTAATTGACCCTTCCGATAAATCCTACCCGCGATTCGGTACGGTTTAACAGATCATTAATTTCTACAATAGTCCACGGATACATCATGTCGATTGCATTGGCGGAAGGACGGTCGTGTAACCACAGATTCGGATTTTTTCGACGAATGGCTTCAGCGCCTAATGTAGCGGCTATGGTATGACTGTTAAAAGATTTATTCAAATTGGCAGTGGCCTGCATGGTAGTTTCTTCTACCTTTTCATAGCCTTTTTCCATCCAGGGATTATCCATACTGAAGGCCTCTTTATATTCATCCTTAGCCGCATCATAGTCATATAATTTATAGGTATATTCGTGGTTAAATAATGTTCTGTCAGCTAAATAATATCCTCCTTGTGCTTTCAGATTTAGGAAATCCGTTACTTTATACTCTGCCGATATATTAAGTTGAATTACCCTCCATGTTTCTTCAAATTCTCCGGCTTTATCGTATGTGAGCATCCCGAAATTGGTTTCTCCTCCCGAAGATGTTTTTGCCGGATAGTCGGGGTTATCATTGGCGAATGGTCTTACAGTCGGCAAATTACGATATATAGCAAACAAAGCTTGCCAGGTATCGTCTCCTCCGGGCACTCCCGGATGTTTTCTTTTCTCGATCCGTCCATTCATAGAACCTCCTATTTTGAATTTTTTAGTCAAGTCGGCATCCAGATTCATTTGCATGTTGGTACGGTAAAATCCCCCGTAATTACGAATAATGGCGTCTTGATTTAAGTGACTTAAAGCCAAATAGTAATTCATGTTCTCTGATCCGCCGGACATATTGCCTCCGACATAAGACATGGGAGCTGTATTTAATATATAATCATACCAATCGAACCCTTGGTATCCTTTCTCGGTTCCCGCTTGCCATTTTGCATATTCTTCGGGCGTATATTTCATGTTGAAACCGGAATCTTTTGCTTTTCTGATTACGTCCGATTGGTATTTCGCATCTACATAGGTTTTTGTATCGGCCGGTTGAGGAAAGCGGAACATGTCTTGCCAGCCGTAATAAGCATTTACGTTCACGGATGTTTTTGTATTTCTGGCACCGCTTTTGGTGGTTACCACGATCACCCCATTGGCTGCTCTTACTCCGTAAATGGCGGCAGAAGCATCTTTTAGAATGGAGATGGAAGCAATGTCGTTAGGGTCGATATTATTAAACTGTCCTTCGTCTTTTTGAACACCATCGATAACATATAACGGATTACCCATTCCGCGGATACGGATCATTGTTCCGGCACCCGGGCGGCCGTCGGTCATACGAGAGTTGATACCTACCACTTTTCCCGCCAATGCAGTGGAAGTAGTAGAAGTATTGGTAGCCATAAGTTCCTTTCCGCTGATGGCTGTGATGGCGCCGGTTACGGATTCTTTTTTCTGGTGTCCGAAACCTACCACGACTACACCTTCCAACTCCTGCGCGTCTTCCTGCATAAGAATACTTAACTCACCGTTTCCTTCTACTTTAATTTCTTGAGGTAAATAGCCTATGTAAGAAATTCTCAATGTGGAACCGACAGGTGCATTAATCGTAAATTTACCGTCTAAATCGGCAATGGTACCAGTGGTTGTTCCTTTGATTACAATGCTTACACCGGGCAGGGGTTCACCGGAACTGTCCATAATGACTCCCCTTACTTGATTTGCTTGTTGTTGAGCCATTGGTTCCGGTATGCGGAGGCTTTTGGAGTCTTCTTTGTGTGATAATACGATTTGACGATCAAAAATAACATAGTCTACATCGTTTCCTTCAAAAAGTTTTTTTAATGTTTCCGAAATGTTTCCTCGTTTGACGGTCAGATTCACTTTGCGGTCTACATCTACTAATTTTTTGTTATAAAGGAAGCGGAATTCGGATTGTTCCTCAATTTGATTTAATACTTCTTCAACAGTTACACTGTTTACTTTCAGGTTTAACGTTGCTGTTTGCGAGTAAGAAGAGCTGAATGCACTTACAGTACAACAAACCAGCAGAAATAATGTAATTTTCATAAATAGACAGATTTTAGGCCTAACTTGCCGTTTAACTTTTCTAATTGAAATCAGTTTCATACTTTTGTTTGTTAGTTTAATTAATTAGATACAGTTGATTTTAGTAATTAGACTTTCAAGGGGAGGCGACGCTCATGCCTCCCCTTTTTTTTCGGATAAATGTTGGTGAAACTACGTTTTTGTCATAACTTTTCTTTTTAAGGGTTAACATCGAATTTTTTATCAATTAACAGAATCTCTACTCCCGAGAGAAGATTTTTCAGAAGCAGAATATCTTCATTTTATACATGACGTTTGTTGATAAAAAGACCACATGAGAAAAGTTATTTTTTTTTATTTTAATTCAGGAGACGGTTAGTATAGGTTGATTTTAACCGGAACTCGAAAAGAGAGGGAGACGGTAATTTTGTCGTGTTTATGTGATTTTTTAGGTCTAATGATTCTTTAAGTGTTTAAGTTAAATGCTTTATTCGGAGCTGAAATGATCAAGACCGGTTGAATGAATGATCAAGACCGGTTGAATGAATGATCAAGTGCGGTTGATTAAGAGATCAAGATCAGATTAACCGGAATTGAAGAATGATTCATTTTACAGTCTGCCGATCGGTTCAATTAAACATAATGAAATCGAAATTCAGAGGTTTTTTACGTTCTCCCGGGCAGGATTCCGAAAATAAGAGAAGGATGGGGGCGATTATGTGACCTTTTCGAATCCGTTGGCAGCCGGTTGAGAAAATATAGAATTAAGTTAAAGTACTATTAAGGCATTTTTTGTTTTTTGATTATCCTTGGATTCGTATCGTCTAAATTTCGGAACCAAATTTGTTCCGATTGAAAATCCGGTTGATATTGTTTTTATTTGTTTGCTTTATAAACTTCAATTACTTGTTTGTGATAATAGTTGTCAGCTTCTTTTTCATATTTCGACCGTTTGTATTTAATCGGAGCGCTTATTTTTAGAAGGTTGAGAATCTGATCCAAGGATTCATCTTCAAACGTAGCCCGATAGATATACTGAGCTACTTCCTTATCTTTTACAATGAATTCGATATTATAAATTTGTCCTAACCGGTGGAAAACATCTTCTAGCGGATCATTCCGGAAAGCATATATTCCGTCTTTCCATGAGCACCACTTATAGGTATCTGTCTCTGCAATTGCATACTCGGAAGAATTCCTGTTAACATCTATTTTTTTTCCCGGCATTAGCAAGGCCTCTTTTTCATCGAATGTTACTCTAACATTACCGTTGACCAATGTAACGGCAGTAATGCTGTCGTTTTCATACGCTTTCACATTGAATTCGGTTCCGAGAGCTTTTATATCCATTTCTCCGGTCCGGACAATGAAAGGGTTTTTGTTGTTGGATTTGACTTCAAAATAAGCTTCACCGGTCAGGAAGACTTTTCGTTCTTTTCCGGAGAATTGTACCGGATATTTCAAGGAACTGCCTGCATTCAGCCAAACGACCGAACGATCGGGCAAATTAATTCTGGAACGGTTTCCATATGGGGTAAATATTTCCTGATATACTTCGGCCGGCTCTTCGCTGTTTAATAAATTAAATCCGACATATCCCGAAAAAAGAATCAACGGGATGGCTATAACAGCTGCGATTTTCTGCCAATAAAACAGAATACCGTGTTTTGTTTTGGGATTGAACAGTTGATATGCGACTTTGTCGTAAGCGACTTCCGAATCTATTTCATTTGGATCAAATGCCGGTTGGCTTACATCCCAGATGTTTTTCAGTTGCAAAAATAAATTCCGGTTATCTTTGTTTTCCTCTATCCAATATCGAACAGTTTCCTGTTCTTCCAGGGTTGCTTCTCCGGCAAATATTTTTGGAATGATATTTTCTATATTATCGTTTATTTTCGCCATAGTTGTTTCTTTATATTAATGTAAGACGTTTCAGAAAGAAATATCCTCAGTTTTCATACAGAAAAGCTTGTTTTTATCCTATTGGTATTCGGCATTTCCTGACTTCGACACTGGGACACCCAAATAGGGTTCAACTCTGCGAGAATAGC
>DAIQOU010000065.1:0-14716 GCA_036787725.1 Bacteroidales bacterium | reverse complement strand
GAGGTTAGTGACAGATAAAAGAGCTCTGTCATATGTTTTACGATTATTTTTTTGATTCACTCGAAAAAGAATAAGGACGGTCCGATATTCCGATTCCTCTTGTTTTATTGGGAACAGACGACATTTCGAACCGAATATCCGCTCCTTTTATCAATTCATCATGAAGCAAATAACCTTTGGTGTGTGTTTTTCCGTTCACCTTCATGGAATTTATATAAGGATTGCTTTTGCTGTTATTCGAAGATTGTATGGTTATTCGTTTCCCGTTCTCCAAGTTAACCCGAACCGACTTGAATAGAGGAGATCCCACAATATACTGATCTGTACCGGGAGCTACCGGGTAAAAGCCCAGGGCCGAAAAAACATACCAAGCCGAAGTTTGCCCGTTATCTTCATCTCCGCAATAAGCATCCGGATTCGGATTATATAATTTATCCATTACTTCCCGAACTCTATATTGAGTTTTCCAAGGCTGTCCGGAATAATTATAAAGGTAAATCATGTGTTGTATGGGCTGATTTCCATGAGCATACTGTCCCATATTCATCACCTGCATTTCCCGCATTTCATGGATCATTCTCCGGCTGTCCATCCCCAAATTGCTCGGCACAATAAATACAGAATCCATCATCCGGTTGAACTCATCATCTCCTCCCATCAACTCGATCAAACCTTGCGGATCATGAAATACGCAGAAACTCCAATGCCAACTGTTTCCTTCGCAAAAATCCCGACTCCAATCCTCCGGCGCAAAATTCGGATTAAAGACTCCCTTGTCGTCTTTACCCGCCATCAGCTTATATTGAGGATGATAAAGATTCTTATAATTTAAAGCGCGTTGTGCATATACTTCAATCTCGGAAGACGGTTTTCCCAGTTCTTTTCCCAACCGATAGATCGTCCAATCATTATAAGCATATTCCAGCGTACGGGCAGCCGACTGGCCCACTGTATTATTGGGAACGTATCCCAATCGATTATAATCTTGATATCCCAACCGTCCGGTAGCCGATACCGTGGGATGTACATGGTTAGCCCCGTGTTTCAATGCTTCCCATAAGGTTTCAATGTCATATCCGCGCAATCCCTTCATATAGGCATCGGCTACCACTGAAGCCGAGTTATTTCCCACCATAATATTCCGATGCCCGGGACTGGCCCATTCGGGTAAGAATCCGCTCTCTTTATAAGCGTTTACCAATCCTTCCTGCATTTTGACATTCATCTCGGGATAAACCAAATTCAAAAAAGGAAATAAACAACGGAACGTATCCCAAAAACCGGTATCCGTAAACATATATCCCGGTAACACTTTTCCGTTATAAGGGCTGTAATGAACAATATTGCCTTGAGCATCGATCTCATAAAAACTGCGGGGGAAAAGTACGGAACGATAAAGGCAGGAATAAAAGGTATATAAATTATTCGGCCGGTCATCCTCCACTTCAATTCTTCCCAACACTTTATTCCATATACTTCGTCCTTTTTCCGCCACTTCATCAAAAGTATCGGTACCGATTTCTTTCAAGTTCAGCTCTGCTTGTTCGGGACTTATAAAAGAAGAGGCTACCCGGGCATGTATCGTTTCTCCCCGATAAGTGGGAAAACCGATGATGGCGCCGGCATGATTATCACGGATTTCCAATTCTCCTTTATAAATTGTCTCCTCGGCTGCAACGGCCTTATAAGTAAAAGGCTTATCGAATACAATAACAAAGTAATTTTTGAAATTATCGGGTACTCCTCCGCTGTTCCGAGTGGTATACCCCACGATTTTATTTTCTTCCGGTATTATCTTTACATACGATCCTCTGTCAAAAGCATCGATCACAACATAGGATCGATCGCTTTCGGGAAAAGTAAAACGAAACAAAGCAGCTCGATCCGTAGGCGTAATTTCGGTGGTAATATCGTAATCGGCAAGGTAGACTTTATAATAATGAGGCTTTACTACTTCGGCTTTATGAGAAAACCAACTCGCCCGCTTCTCTTGATCAAAAATCACTTTACCGGTTATCGGCATGATGGAAAACTGGCCGTAATCATTCATCCAAGGACTGGGTTGATGCGTCTGTTTAAACCCTCTGATCTTATCTGCAGTATAAGTATATACCCATCCGTCGCCCATCCGTCCCGTTTGAGGCACCCAAAAATTCATTCCCCAAGGACGGGCAATGGCGGGATAAGTATTCCCGGTCGATAATTCAAACTTAGACAACGTACCGGTTAACGGATTGACATAATCCACCGGCTCGAGTTTATTTTGTGCAAGAGAAAAAGACAGGGAACCTGTACAGCAAATCAATATTGCAATTCTTTTGAGTTTAATTTTCCATTCCATCATCGTATTAGCTTTAATTAGTAATAAAAACATTGGTTTAGAACGGGTAAATAAATAACTTCCGAAGTTCCGGGAACTCCGTTATATATTCAATCTCCTTTAATAGATTAATCAGTACAATTCTCAGCTATTTAATTAGCTTTATAAATCAAACTAAGAATCGTTTCTTAAAAACAGGAATAAAAATCAAAGTGATATTTTTCATAACAATCATTATAAATAAGACAATCAGAATAATTGTTGTTCATCGACAAAAATAGATCAAACTATAAAATGAAAAAATGTATCATTATTTAAAGTTAGCGGAATGCACAAATGTTAATTACATTGTCTCAAATGTTTATAATTATGCATTTTTTCGTAGCTCACAATTTTATACTTTTACAAAGTAGATATTCAACTGCTTGAATCCTTACAAGCAATCATACTTTCCGCGATTTTTCATTTGACTTTCTTTGTATTATATATGAGAAGTTACTCTATCCTTTTAGTAATGATTTTTTATGGAATTTCTGCTTGGGGATACAATCTCCGTCAAATAAGCAGCAAGGAAAACCTATCCAATAATTCCATTATTTCATTAGCTCAGGATAAAAGAGGATTGTTGTGGATCGGGACATGCGACGGGTTAAATGTCTACACCGGAAAAAATGTATTTCATTATCATTCTTCAAATAAAAAAGAGGTATTGTCCGGTAACCTCATCGATAAAATTACAGAAACAGAGGATGGCATTTTATGGATCCAGACTTACTACGGAATTGATAAAGTAGATATAAAAAAAGACTCTATAGATCGATTCAATGATTTTAATAAGGTATTATTTACAAAAAAAGATAAGAACAATAATTTTTATATAATAAATAAAGACAGTTGCATCTATTATTTCAATAGAAAACAAAACAATTTCATAAAAAAAAGCTTACCTCTCATTCGATTCAACGATATAATAGGATTTAGTATTGACAAAAACAATATAATAAGCATTTTTAACCGTAGCGGGAACACTCTTACTTATTTCATAAATACAGAGAATGACAGTATTGACTTCCAAGAAATAATCGGATACAAACATACAACCGGTATCCTATACAGTTTTGATGCGGAAGACGAAATATACTTTGTCGATGAAGACTGCAAACTATATGAATTCAACATACGAGATCAGAAAGCGTTGTTTATCGCCGATATCCGGTATCTGATACAACAAAACGGAAAAATAGCTTCCATTGTAAAGTTTCATGACGATTATTTTATCGGATTCAAAACAAACGGTCTTTTTATATTAAGAAAGAACTCCTCACGATATACGATCGAAAAGGCATTGCTCAACAGCGGTATTTTTTGCTTATTGAAAGACCGATACCAAGATATCCTATGGATAGGTACCGACGGGAAAGGAGTATACGCTTATTCGGAAGAACTTTATTCGATAGGATCTACCCGGCTCAATGATTTCACGTTTAAATTAAATAAACCGGTACGGGCTTTATTTCGCGAGGCGGATAATACGCTGTGGATAGGAACCAAAGGCGACGGGATTGCTAAAATACAGGATTACGATATTTCGAAAGATATTCTTCAATGCAAAATTGAATATATCTCCTCTTCCAATTCCGATTTATGGGACAATTCCGTTTATTGTTTTTTGGAAAGTAAGAAAGACATCGTATGGATAGGCACGGAAGAAGGGCTGAATTATTATTCGAAGAAAGACAAAGTCATAAGAAAAGCTGTTTTATCCGATCATGAAAGAAGAATAAAATACATCCATGATATTTATGAGCAAGATTCCATTCTATGGATTGCAAGTGTAAGCATGGGTATTATTAAAGCCGAAGTAAAGTGGGAAAAGGATCGCCCCGAAATCAGCATACAAAAACATTTTACGGTTCGAAAAGGCGATATTTCTTCTAATTATTTTTTTTCTTTCCATCCGGAAAACGACAGTACGATCGGGGTAACCAATCGGGGAGCCGGATTATTTCGTATTCACACGAAAAGCATGGAATTGGAGAATATCCGATTTAATGATAATACCTTGGACGAAATCTATTCTATTTATAAAGATCGGTCAGGGGATTATCTGATTGCCACGGGCGCCGGCTTGTTAAAATATAAATCAATAAACAATTATGAGGTAATGAATATAGCTGCGGGGTTCCCGACCAACCTTATCCATTGCATACTTCCGGAACAAGATGGTACTTACTGGCTAAGTACAAACAACGGACTGATTAACTACAATATTCGAGATAATTCATTCCGCGAATTCGGTTACAGAGACGGATTGAGGGTGTTGGAATTTAGCGACGGAGCCTCTTTTTATGATCCGAAATCAAACGTTTTGTTTTTTGGAGGAACAGACGGGTTCGTTACCATTTCCAAAAACAAGAATTATCACGAACAAGAATATATGCCTCCGCTTTATTTCGACCGCCTTACCGTATTGGGGAAAGAACAAAACAGCACCCGATTCCTTTCTTATAAAATCGATTCGAAACCGGTGATTCTTAATTACGACCAGAATTTCTTCTCCGTTTCGTTTCTCGTTATCGATTATCTGAACAATACTAATTACGATTACCTCTATAAATTGGAAGGAATTAATGAAGAATGGATCAATAACGGAGCTTCCAATTCGGTCCCGCTTACCAATTTCGATCCGGGAGAATATACCTTACTCGTAAAATACCGTAACAAAACGCTCAATAAAGAAAGTCCTGTTTACAGTATCAAAATAAAAATACTCCCGCCTTTTTATAAGTCCCGCCTTGCATATACAATATATATCCTTGTGTTTATCCTACTCACGGGTATTGCAATCCGTTTGGCTTTTATTCGATATAGAAAAAAGAAATTATGGGATCTGCAATTGTTGGAACAAAAACACAAAGAAGAAGTATATGAATCCAAACTCCGTTTTTTTACGAATATTGCTCACGAGTTTTGTACTCCCTTAACCCTCATCTACGGCCCTTGCGATCGTATTCTGGAACAGAAAAACACCGACAAAACCATTATTAAATATGCTGGGGTAATCCGACAAAATGCAGAGCGGCTTAATACATTGATACAGGATCTTATTGAATTCAGAACCATAGAAACCGGATATAAAAAGGCAAAGGTTGAGCCGATAAATATAACCGAACTCCTGCTACGTATTACCGATGCATTTACGGGCCTCGTCGAATCGAAAAATGTAAATTTCAAGAAAGAGATTCCGGAAGAGATATCTTGGAACTCCGATAAAGATTTCCTGATCACCATACTTTCCAACCTGCTATCGAATGCTTTTAAGTATACCTCCGCTAACGGAGAAGTCGGGATCAGCGTATCCTCTTCGCAAGAATTTCTATCTATAGCAGTATCCAACTCCGGAGAAGGAATAAAAGAGGAAGATATATCCAAAATGTTTGATCGATACAGCATACTCGACAATTTTGAGAATCGGGACCATTCTTCTTGGACCAAAAACGGATTGGGACCGGCTATTTCCTATGGTATGGTGACGCTTTTAGGAGGAACAATCGACATACAAAGCGTACCTGATGAACAAACCCGGTTTACCGTAAACTTACCTCCTCTCGTTGCCGATTCACAGGCTTCTCCTTCTCATGAACGGGTTCCTATAAATATTCCCAACCGACAGGCGGAAACTCTTTCTCTGCCGGAGTTCGAACCCGAAAATTATGATGAGCTGAAATCAACCGTCCTTGTTATCGATGACGAACCGGAAATTGTTTGGCTGTTGAAAGAAATACTTATGAACGAATTCAATGTCATCACCACTAAAAATACTTCACAAGCCGTATCTGTATTAAAAGAGGGACATCCCGATGTAATTTTATGCGATGTGATGATACCGGGAATGGATGGTATTTCTTTTACCAAACAACTGAAATCAACTCCGGAAACCGCTCATATACCGGTAGTACTTATCTCTGCAAAAAACGAGATCGAAAAACAAATTGAAGGGATGGAAGCGGGAGCCGAATTATATGTTACCAAGCCTTTTAATGCCGATTACTTAAAAACATCACTCAAGCAAGTCATAACCCGGAAAGAAACATTAAAGGACTATTTCAAATCACCGCAAAGCGCTTTTGAGTTGGAATACGGAAAATTAACTCATAAGGAGGATAAAAAATTCATTAAAGAAGTATTGGAGATCATTAATACCAACATCCAAAATAAAGAGTTATCTGCTTCTTTTATAGCTTCTAAACTAAATATGAGCAGCCGCAACCTTTATCGGAAAATGAACGAGTTAAAAGAAACCGGAATAGCCGAAATAATACGGGAACGTCGACTGCATATAGCCCGCGATTTGCTGACTCATTCCACCCTCACAGTAGATGAAATTGTTTTTAAGTCGGGATTTTCAAACCGGGTCAGCTTTTTTAAGGCTTTTTCTAAAAAATTCGGCTGTACTCCCAAAAAATACCGAAATCAATATAAAATTCAATGATTCCGATATATAGTCATAAATTAATCCGGGGGAAGAACTCACCTGCATACAGGGGAGACGCTCACCTGCATAGGGGGGAGACACTCACCTGCATAAGGGGGAGACACTCACCTGCATAAGGGGGAGACACTCACCTGCATAGAGGGGAGACGCTCCCCTTTTTAAAAGATATTCGCTTATACCGGAAAAGCGATTTGACTTATTCTGTGAAAACATCTATCTTTACTTCCTCCATTAAACAGCCGGGAGAATCCCATTATGAAAAAAGTAAAAACAGTCCGATTTAAATCCCGAGAAGAAAAGATATTGATTGTAAACGATCCGGACGAAAAAGAAATCCGGATAGTCTGTACTCCCCGACAGGAAAAAGAGTTTGCTTCCTTAGCCGATTTCCTCCTGCCGGACATCACCCTCAATCTTATCTGTCCGGAAATAAACGCGGACGGTTCCTTTCAAGCGGAATTCATCGTTTTCGAACCGGACTATCTGATAGACATCAGTGCCTTAGCCGAATGTTTCAAACCTTACGGAAATCATCCCCTGAATTATACATTATCCCGCCTGCGGTGCATCGAAAACACAAAACATATTCTGCTCGGAAATACTGCCAATTTTTTTATTGATGAATTGATAAATGAGCAAGAAGAAAAACCGGTGATCTATCGAGAAGCATTGCAACGCTTATTCAAAAGCGCCCCATTTGAATTTTCGGCTTGCAAAGACCTTTCGGAACAAAGCGCCGAACTTGCGTTTTTCTCCGACTGCCAAAAACAATTCCTGCATATAAAAAAGATAATTAAGGAGGATTTTCCAAAAGAAAAGATAGATAAACATAAGGTAATCCTGGAACCTTCTTTTATTTGTAATACACTGGGGCTTCAAGGAAGATTGGACCTGTTGGTACAAGATTTTTCCGGATTTGTCGAATTAAAATCGGGGAAAGGAACAGAAGATTTCCGGTCGGGTCGGTTTATAGGTTCAGCCGCCAACCATTATACTCAAATGATACTTTATCTCGCTCTTCTTGAGTTCAATATGGGAATGCAACCGGAAAAAGTAAATTCCTACCTGCTTTATTCCAAGTATCCGGTTCTTTCGAAGGAAGCACATTCCGAAATTCGGCTCCGGGAAGCCCTCGAAGTCAGAAATGCAATTGTTGCCACGGAATATGCCATACAAAAAAAGAATGATTGGAAATACACAGCAAAAATAATCAATAAGATCTCTCCGGAGGAACTTAATACAGCCGAGCTGCAGGGAAACTTCTTTGAAAAATACCTCCGGCCGACCATAGAGAAAACACAACGGTCCATCGCTTCTCTCCATCCGACCGAACAAGTCTATTTTATGCGGTTTTATACATTTTTGGTAAAGGAATTATGGCTTTCCAAACTGGGTTCAAAAGAATACGAAGGGGTAAAAAGAGCGGCCAACCTTTGGAATGCCCCTGCGGAAGAAAAGATTGCTGCCGGAGAGTTTTTGTATGATTTACGTATTATCGACAACCAAGCTGCTTCGGATAACCGCTCCGTAACATTAGCCATCCCCGAATACGACGGTATTTATTTACCCAATTTCCGTCCGGGAGATGCCGTAGTACTCTATGTGCGAAATTCGGAAGCCGATAATGTGAACAATAAACAGGTATTTAAAGGAGCCATAGACCGGTTGGATGCCCAACGGATCACGATCCGCTTAAGGGCCAAACAAAACAATATTTCCATATTACCGGAAACGGCACGATATGCACTCGAACACGATTATCCGGACATCACTTATCATGCCGGATTTAGAGCGTTAAATGTATTTGCCGAGGCGTTGCAAGAGCGCAGGGATTTATTGTTAAATCGTCGAATGCCGTGTTTTGATCCGGTCGAATCCTATGAAAACGAAGATATCGGAAGAGTTGCAGCCAAAGCCGGAGCCGCAAAAGACTGCTTTTTACTGATAGGCCCTCCGGGAACAGGCAAAACCTCGCTGGCTCTCCGAAAAATGGTGGAAGCATGCCTCCAACGACAAGAAAACATACTTTTGCTTTCCTATACCAACCGGGCCGTCGATGAAATGTGTAAAGCATTAACCTCTATAGATGACTCCTTGCATTTCATACGAATCGGCAACGAATTGAATTGTTGTCCCGAGTACCGGAATAAGTTATTGGAGAAACAACTGGATCACTGTTCCCGTCGGACGGAAGTAAAAGAAATGATCCGTCAATGTCCCATATTTGTGGGCACGGTCGCTTCTATCTGGAACAGACCAGAACTGTTCAAACTAAAAAGGTTCCATACTGCAATTATAGATGAAGCGACCCAATTGCTCGAACCTCATTTGTTGGGTATTCTTTGTTCTAAAACAAAGAAGAATGAAAATGCGGTAGGACGTTTTATTTTGATAGGCGATCATAAACAACTCCCGGCAGTTGTGCTGCAATCGGACGAAGAAAGCCGGGTAAAAGATCCCGAGCTCCGGGAAACGGGATTGCTGAATCTGAAAGATTCTTTGTTTGAACGGCTTTACCGGTACTACAAAAAAAACGGAATCGAAGCCGGTTATGATATCTTAACCCGGCAAGGGCGTATGCACCCCGATATAGCTTCTTTTCCTTCTATTTATTTTTATGAAAATCAATTAAAGTGTGCAGGTCTTCCTCATCAATCCGAATCGCTTCCGGAACCGACAAACGAAAATCAGGATGTGTGGACAACCTTAGCAGCCTCTCGAAGATTGGCTTTTATATCCGCAAAAGAATTTTCGCAAGGAAATAAAACCAATCATACCGAAGCTACGATTGCAGTCAATATTGCAACCGCACTATTCAATCTTTATAAATCCGAAAACAAAACAATAGAACCCGATACGCTGGGTATTATCACACCTTACCGGAACCAGATGGCGTTGATCCGTAAAAAACTTCAAGAAACAGGGATACCGGAACTGAACGAAAGGGTAATTATCGATACGGTAGAACGTTTTCAGGGAAGCCAAAAAGAAGTAATCATTTATTCCTTTTGCATCAACGATGCCGGACAACTGAATTTCCTGCCGAATATAATAATGGAAGATGAGACCATGATCGATCGAAAGCTCAATGTTGTATTAACACGAGCCAAAAAGCAATTGTTTATTACGGGAAATGCACACCTGTTATCTCAAAACAAACTTTACAATACGCTTCTAAATCATATTCGAGATCACGGAATCCTCATAGAAGTATAAAAACAGGTAACCTTTATAAACGATTGGTCTTTTGCAACAGAAAATGGTCCAATAAGGTAATGGCCGCCATGGCTTCTACAATGGGGACAGCACGAGGCAATACACACGCGTCGTGTCTTCCCCGGGCTTTCAAAACGGTTTCATTGCCATGAATGTCGACTGTAGGTTGCTCTCTCAATAAAGTAGCTACCGGTTTAAAAGCAACGCGGAAATAGATATCCTCGCCGGAAGAAATACCCCCCAAGATACCTCCGGAACGGTTGGTTCGGATGCCAATATTCCCGTTTTTATTAAAGAAAGAATCATTCAATTGGGAGCCGCGGTATTGAGTACCTTCAAAACCCATCCCGTATTCAAATCCTTTAACGGCATTGATACTTAACATGGCATTGCCCAACGAAGCGTGCAATTTACCGAAAACGGGTTCTCCCAAACCTGGAGGAACTCCCTTACATACACAGGTAATTACTCCTCCTATAGTATCTCCCTCCGCCTTTACCTCTTGGATCAAAGAAATCATTTTTTCGGCTGTATCCGGATCGGGGCAGCGAACCGGGTTGGATTCTATTTCATCCAAATTCAATTCGGAATAAGAGCGTTCCACCCGAATGGGGCCTACTTGAGAAGTATAAGCCGTAATCCGTATTCCCATGCTTTTCAAAGCCAGTTTGGCAACGGCGCCGGCCACGCACCGGGCAATCGTTTCCCGAGCAGAGGACCGTCCTCCTCCCCGATGATCTCGTATGCCGTATTTGGTTTGATAGGTATAATCGGCATGAGAAGGACGAAACACTTCTTTTAGATTATCATAATCGGAAGAATGCTGATTGTTGTTCCGAATAATAAAACCGATGGGTGTTCCCGTAGTGGTATCTTCATAGATACCGGACAGGAATTCCACTTCATCGGATTCTTTCCTCGGAGTAGTAATGGCAGATTGTCCGGGACGTCGCCTGTTCAACTCTTGTTGAATAAACTCGCGATCCAACACCACACCGGGAGGACACCCGTCAATGATTCCTCCGATGGCCGGCCCGTGTGACTCACCAAAAGAGGTTAACCTGAAAATTCTTCCGATTGTATTCACTTCGACTATTTAATAATTAATGATTGCAGTTGCCTCCGCAACCTCCCTCCTCATGATCATGATCTCCGCAATCTCCGCAATTGCATCCTCCGGGAGAACTTAATGCTGCAATTTCTTCTGCCGACGGCTCTCTTACTTCCAACACTTCACCGTCAAAATGAAGCGTTTCTCCTGCCAACGGATGATTAAAATCCATCACTACCTGATCGTCTTTCACTTCAACAACAGCTCCGTCCAACCGGTTTCCATTCATATCCATCATGGGAAGCATCGCCCCGGGAACCACCTTTTCATCATCGAACTTACCTTCTACTTCAAATATATTTTTGGGCAACTCCACGATCCGATCTTCTTCGTATTCTCCATAAGCTTCATCGGAGGTTAATGAGAAAGAAAACTTATCTCCCGCTTCCAATCCGTTCAAATACTTTTCAAACGCTTCCAACATCATTCCCATTCCGAAAACAAAATTCAAAGGACGTTCTTTGGTCGCTTTTTCCATCAATTCTCTTTCATCCCCTTCACCCACATTCAAATCGTAAGAAAGAGATACAAATTTATCTTCTGTAATTTTCATATACTGTTTATTAATAAGTAAATTGAATGCAAAGCTAATAAAAACCGGGGAAATCATATCATTTGAGGCTAAATTAAAGAAAATAAACAACCTGAACGAACGATATAAAGAACCGGTCTTTACGGCAATGACATTAAGTTAAGCCGGAAAGAGCATCGACCACCGGAGGCATCTCGGCTGATGTTGCCGACTTAAGGTCGGAGATAAGTTCCCCGGAGGAACGAAATCATGCCGGCCCGCAAGTTTCGCTTACGCTACCCATGCAGTTCGATCTTCAATCTTTAATGAATGGGAAGAAAAACCAGCGAATGAGGAGGAAGAGTAACTTTAGAGTCTTTTACTTGAAACGTCTTCTTTTCCGGAATTACTCGATTTTCCGCTCCTATATCATTATAATCATCGGGTGAATTTCCGCTTAAAACGGTCCCTTCCAATGTTTTCGGAGTTTTCTTCCCGACGCCTTTAAAGTCAAGTTCAATACTTATCCGGCGCTCGGGATCCTTATTGACAACGGCATAGACATACCGGGTACCTGTTTCATTGGCTGTCAATATAATGTCCAGCACTCCGGTGGAATGATCACCGGAAGTAAGACGTTCCACCGAACTTTCCACCGGAATTATATAATCTTCCAACAGATTGGTATACATATACAACGTATGAAAAGCGGTCCGTTTAAGAATACCGTCGGGATGAACGAAAACAGCTCCGCGCGTATTGATCACAGGAGAAAAACAAGCAATTTCAACTACATCCGAATTACGCAAACAAGCATTCAGGAAGCAGGCGGTAAAAAGGGCATCCGCCATGGTATAAGTGGATTGAATATCATTCTTGCGGCGTGCTTCCAATTCAAATCCCCTCCGGAAATCCCCGTGCCAGGGATGGTGCCAATTACGGAGGTTCCACTCATCGTAAGCAATCTTTATTTTCCCGTTACCGTAGCCCGCTTCTTCCAAAATACGAATTGTTCTTTGTATATCTTCTTCCGGCCGGTCGGTTCTAAGCATACAATCCAAATAAGGAGATATGTTATTGTAATGAAAAGCGGGATCCCAGTAGCCGTGTACCGAAATATAATCCAACTGATCTCCTGCGGCTTTAAGCAACGGAAGCGTCCAGTTTTTATCGGAAGTGGCAGCAGCGAACAGCTTGGCATCTTTGGTAACGCTGCGCATCAGCTTAGCGGATTCTCTGACCATCGGTCCCCATTCGGAAACGGTTCTTGCACCCAATTCATGCCCGCCCCAATTTTCATTCCCTACACTCCAGTATTTTACATTATAAGGTTCTTTATGTCCGTTGGCTTCCCGCATTCTTGCAAACTTTCCTACGGTCAGATTACAATATTCCACCCAATCGCTCATTTCCTCCGGGGTACCCGTTCCGGCATTGGTACAAATAAAAGGTTCGGCGCCGACCTTTTTGCACCAGGCAATAAATTCATCCGTACCGAATGTATTCGGATCTTCCACTTGCCAGGTCTTATCGTAGACCGGAGTACGTTCTGTTCCTATTCCGTCCTGCCAATGATAAGTAGAAGCAAAACAACCGCCCGGCCAACGTACTATCGGCACTTTCAGTTCTTTCAAAGCATCGATAACATCTGTTCTGAAACCGTCACTATCCGAAAATCGCGAACCCGGATCAAAAATCCCTCCGTAGACCTGATTATCAAAATGCTCTATAAATTGACCGAAGATCATGTTATTATACTTTATTCTTTCACGATCTTTCAACACATTGACTTTATTTTCAACAATTGAGGGATGCGTTTCCCCACTGCCGTCGGCAAATACAACGTTTATACTGAATAAAGAGAGAAGAATAACAAAGGAAAGAGTTCTTTTTTCCATCATAAATAATATTTTAAGTGAGTAACAAAATGCAATGGTACTTCCTTGAACAATAAATATTCAACGAGTACAATTGCAAAGATACCGGTCAAAGGTATTCGCCGGGAGGATAAACGTATGGAATGGGAGGACAAAAAGAAAATTATTTTATCTGCTATCTCAAATATACTTATCAAGCAATATCTTTCCTCTCTCTTAATACAGCCGTCTCCCTCCTGTAAATAACGGCGAACCAAGCAGGCAAAATAATTCCTTTCAGTATCGAAGAAATGGCAATCGCCCACCAAATACCGGCAATACCCAAATGAGGCGCCAGATACAAAGCCAACGGAATGCGGGCGGCATTCAACGTAACGCTGACGATTGCAGGCGGCAAGGTTTTACCAAATCCGTTAAACATACCTTGAGTGGTGAGTTCCAACATCATAAACAATTGAGAAATACCGACAATCATCAAATATTCTCCGCCGGCCAACATGGCCTCTTCTTCCGGAATAAAAATCCCAAAGATCTCTTTCCCGAATAATAGAAATACCACGGTAACGATCATTCCCAATCCCGACATAATGGTTAAAGTATAGCGATACGCCTTGCGGGTACGGTCCGGTTTCCTTGCTCCGTAATTTTGCGCAACAAACGCTCCCAATGCCGAAGCAAACCCTTGTGAAGTATTCCATGTGATCCCTTCAATCTGACCGCCCGTAGTTTGTGTCATCAGCCCGATATGTCCCCCGTGGATGGACGCCACTCGAGCCAGAAACATATTAATGAAGGCAAACAAAATATTCATTAATGCTACGGGAAGACCTAACTTCAAGATACGTTTAGTAGGTTCGGAACGTAACCGGACAAAATACGGAAACCGATCCAATATTCCGTTTTTACTTCGTGTTTGTATCACAAAAAGGGTAAGAACCAATAATTGAGAAATACACGTAGCATAAGCGGCTCCTTCCGTTCCCATGCCCTTGAGCCCGAAAACACCGAATATCAAGAGCGGATCCAACAGCATATTACATATCAACCCGGAAGATATCAGGTAAAATGGAATACGGCTTCTGCCGGCAGCATTGTAAATCCCAAAAAAGTTATACACTAAATAAGAGATCGGAATGCTAAACGATATAATCTGTAAATAGCGGGCTGCCCGATAAGAGACATCTTC
>DAIQOU010000482.1:0-3943 GCA_036787725.1 Bacteroidales bacterium | reverse complement strand
CAAAACCACTCAAATATATGCTAAAACAACAAATAAAAAAGGAACAAATAGCACAAGCCGGTATGGAATTGATTGACGAAGGTGCGGAAGGAACTGACACATATGAGAAAGAATTTGACAATCTGCAAAAACGTTGCCGGGAATTGACAATAAAATATCCAGCGCAGGCTGCCCTCTTTGAGAATTTTATACAAAGTCAGACTCATGAATACAATGCTTTGAAAAACGACATAATCGGCTCAATTATGGTTATAAAAAATACATCAACAAATAACATTCCCAAAGACGAAAAAGAAAATTGTATTGAATGAGAAGGCTTATTATATATTCCCTCCCGAGAAAGGCAAAACTTACACAAAACCGCTTTCTTCTATTTTGAACCGAATAAGGCAGAAAACCGTTCCGTAATCACATCATCATACCTTTTCTTCTCCACAAATACCTTACGAAACAGTTCATTGTTACCGCCATGTTGCAGCTTGAAAGGAAAAGACCTGTACTTCAAATTGTGCTTGATAATGAGTTTCAGTAATTCGTTCCGGGTAGAGTCGCACTTTTTCATTATTTCATTATATCTCTTTTTTCTCAACACATTTTCATCTATAGCTGTTAATATTTCCTTTTCCAATTGGCGATTATTTTTAATTTTCAGCAGTTTATCAAAGCAATATCTACCATCTGTCAATAACAAGCCGAAACCTTTTTTACTGCAAAAATCCATCAATGCCTCGGTTTTTAACTGCACTCTGTCTTCCGCCATTCCGTTAAGATCTTTAATTTCCACCAAAACAAATTCTTTGGTGTCCAAATATACACCGAAGTCCGGTGTATATGTTTGTTTTCTCCTTGCACGATAATACCGGATGCGGACAGGTTGTTCATAATAAAACAAGACCTTTTTCGATTGCTCCAACAGTTGAATGAAATTTAATTCCAAACCTGATTCGTACTGCACTTGCCGTTGACATTTCGTTGAATAATACAGACCGCTTTTATACTTGTAATGTTCCGAAACAATTCGCTGAGGTTGCAGGACTTCAAAAAAATCAATATCGAATCGGGCCCGGTTATCGAACCACATTATTTTTCTCCATAATTTTTGCTCTCTGCTTATCATATAAATCACTTGTCCACACTGTATAAATTATCTCCGACTCTAATTTGTGTTATTCCTCCTCTCCCTTTTTCTATGCAAACAAATATAAAAGGAGTAATTGTTAACCCAACAACCGGAACAGTTATTTAACATTATAAATTAATATTTTCTCAAATATATGAGTCGAACGTTCCTGTTCTTTCAATAAATATCGGATACAATTCTTTCGGGATATTCCTTTGTTTCTTCAATAAAAAAATCTAAACCGGTTACCGGGTTTATTGTTATTGTTATAGAATCTGTTAATTAAAGACAAGAATGAAGAAAATTATTGTTTCGGGGGCCACCGGCAATATCGGTATTCCTGTTCTCAATTATTTGCTAAAAATGAACGCCGAACCGAATATCGTAGCAGGTGTTCACAATACAAGGCAAGCTCTTAAAGTATTTTCTGCCTCTCCTCAAGTCGAAATACGCAAACTTGATTTTGAAGATCCCGATACTTTTGCCCCGGCCCTGAAGGACTGTGATGTATTGTTTCTTCTGCGTCCTCCTCAAATATCTGATGCAAAAAAATTCCGACCCTTACTTCAACAAGCAAAAGAGTCCGGGTTAAGAGGTATCGTTTTTCTTTCTGTGCAGGGAGCCGATAAACTTCGTTTTATTCCTCATGCTAAAATAGAAAAACTGATTCATGAGTCCGGGATACCTTATGTTTTCTTACGACCGGGCTATTTTATGCAGAATTTCACAACCACACTTGCAGAGGACGTAAGGCATGGAACCATCCTGCTTCCGGCCGGGAATGCTCCTTTTATGTGGACCGATGCAGACAATATAGGAGAAGTAGCCGCCCATATATTGTTGCACTTTGATAAGTTTACCAATACGGCCTTTGATATAACAGGCAAAGAAGCTGTGTCGTTCGGAGAAGCTGTGAAAAGAATTAATGAGGCAACCGGGTCCCGGCTGAAATACCAAAGTGTCAATCTTATCCGCTTTTGGCTGCACAGAAAAAAATTGGGAACTCCTCCTGCCATGATAGTGGTAATGATTATGCTTCATTTGTCGCTTCCCGGTCGGAAGCCGGGAAACCTTTCAGCTGTCTATCAAAACATTACAGGAAAAGAACCGGCTACGTTGGCCGAATTTGCTAAACGGGAGATGAGAACCCATAACTAAATCAAATTGTTTTTGTAAATTCATCCCCATATAAATTAGAGAGAAGGCTGCCGTTCTGACTTTTTGAAGGTTGCCTACAGATTATCTGTTTCCCGATCCGAGACCGTAAATCAACTTAATTAAACCGCTCCCAAATCTGCCATTATGTCAGAATCAAGAATGTCTATATTGATGCCAATCCCTTGTTTTTTGCACCGGCATCTTCTTTGTATTGTAAACAATGAGATCAATACCCATATGTTTAATTAAAAATAGGAGATAATTAATTATGTTGTTACCTGTAAGAAGAACAGACAATTGGTTGCCGAGTATTTTTAACGACTTTTTCGGTGACACATGGATGGAAAAATCCAATTTAACTTCGCCTTCAATCAATGTGATTGAAAACGAAAACGAGTTTAAAGTAGAAATGGCTGCTCCGGGAATGACAAAAGAAGATTTCAGCGTTTCCCTTAACCGGGACGATAACTTGGTTATTTCAATAGAAAAGAAAAACGAAAACAAAGAAAAGAAAGACAGCCGTTATTTACGCCGGGAATTTTCTTACTCTAAATTCCAACAAACCATGTCTTTACCCGACAACATCGATAAAGACAAAATTAATGCTCACGTTGAACACGGAGTACTTACAATCTCCATTCCGAAACTGTCTGTAAAAGAGCACCCAAAAGAGCACCGAATAATCAAAATTCAATAACCTCTTTTGAGGACAAGCATGAAACTGAAAATCGTCTTATTCAAGGCCGGAAGAAAACGATCCGTCGTGAATAAGACGATTTTCGTTTTACGCGCAAGGTCATACCTTCACGCTTTGTTATTTATGCACTTCTCTCCCATTCTTTTGAAAAAAGCGAAGAAAGCGGAAAGTTTATTCACCAAACTTATTCCAATGTATTTTTTTAGGATCCCACTTATTTTTCGGATTGGCAGGCCCGTCCGGATATCCGACAGGGATGATATTCAACGGAATAATAAATTCCGGAAGATGGAGTATTTCACTTACTATTTTCATACGTTCCGGAGCAGGATAAATAGCGGTCCAAACCCCTCCAAGACCCATATCAGTAATGGCCAACAGGATATTTTGAGATGCTGCGGAACAATCTTGAATCCAATACTGCTGTAACCATCCCTCTCCCGCTTTCTGCATGTCGCCGCAAACGACAATAGCTGCAGCAGCTTGGGATACCATTTTCGACGTTGGAATGTCTTTACCCAAAGCTTGCAAAATTTCTTTATCTTGAATAATAATAAATTGCCAAGGTTGTTTATTCATGGCAGACGGAGCGGCCATCCCTGCTTTAACAAGTGTTTCCAGCCGGTCCACGAACCACTCCGCCAGCCTCGGCAAACCGAAGGGGCTTATCACAAAGGCGATGATGCCGGCGTTCAGCGCGGCGGCTCCGTCTTTGAGCAACACCAGCGCCAGCAGCGCAATGATGCCCGCGATGGACGACACGATGCCCAGGGCCACGCCGGAAAGATGGCAGGCAAAGCGGCAGACCGCAACCACCACGGCTAGCAGCAGGGTCAAGGGGAACAGCAGAATCTTAATCAGTATCCTCATGGTCATCCTCCTTTGGTTTCAGCACCCGAATGTCCGGGTCGGGCGCCGTCAGGTACATTTCCTCGGTTTCGCGCTGGGCCGCCTGCAGGAGCTCGATG
>DAIQOU010000481.1:0-3947 GCA_036787725.1 Bacteroidales bacterium | reverse complement strand
TGTCGGACATACTTCCGACAAATGTCGGACGCCTTGCCGACGAAAGAGACAAAGCTTTCCGACGAATAAATTACTGCATCGAAAATGATAATAATATACAACGGGGGAAATTAACTAATGCATCGCGAAAACCAATTCGATCAACTATCCCGGTAGAGGTCCATAATGACGGTTTTTTCTTTATTATCAAAAATCAAAAGGGTTTCAGCAAAAAACAAGGTTGGAGTTACCTTCAATAAGAAAGTTTTCTTTTTATATCTTTGCTATAAAAAGAAATAATTAACAAGTTGCTTCTTTTTTTCATAACTTCAAATTCCGAAATTAAAAGAATTATCTTATCTTTGAATTTGTTCTCATTCATTATAAAAAAATTATGAAAACCTTCTTTACTGTATCGGTCCGGCTGTGCATTATACTATTGTTAATTTCGGCAGTCGGATGTAATAAAACCAAACCACGGGTAGAAGGAAAACGTTCTTTTTGTTATTGGAACCGAAGTTATCACCTGCCGGACACTTCTTTATGGAATCAATTGCAAGCAGATCACTTATATATCCGTTATTTTGATGTGGATTGGGACAGAAATACCCACGAAGCCAAACCGGTAGCTACCCTCCAAGAAGGTTATGATTCTTTTCCCAAACACTTCACACCTTCTGTTTTCTTAACCAATAATGTATTCGAAAAAAGCTCCTCGGAACAACTTGATTCGCTGAGTCAACGAATCAAGCGACGTATAGAATATATAACGGAAAGATTCGCCCTCACTTCTTTTTATAAATCCGAGTCATTCAAAAATAATTACGATTATAGCAGGATAGACTCCGCAAGATCGATTTATGCGAACCGATATAAACAACGATACTCCGATATTTTAATTGATTGCGATTGGACGGAAAAAACAAAAGACAGTTTTTTCTATTTTGTAAATCGGCTGAAAAAAGACTTTCCCGACAAAGAAATTACGGTTACATTACGGTTGTGGCAATACAATCAACAAAAAACAGCGGGAATTCCCCCCGTAAAACGGTGTTTGTTGATGTGTTACAACATGCAATCTCCGGAAGATTATCGTACCGAAAATTCCATCGGCTCGTTGGAAGAGCTAAAAAAATATGTTTCAAAAGACAATTACCCGCTGTCATTAGATATTGCCCTGCCCATCTTCAACTGGGCCGTTTTATTTCGCAACGAACGGTTTGTAGGATTACTGGGCAACGTGTACCCGGATACTTACGAAAACAATTTTATTGAATACAAAAAGACAGGCAATAAACACTACCAATTGTTGACAGATAAAGTTATCGGAAATTTCTTTGCCCGAAAAGGGGATGTGGTAAGGGTCGAGAATGTGGATCCCGATGAACTTCTTGCTATGGCTAAACATCTCAGTTCAACACTTTCCGGCAATAAAATCGGACGAATTACCTTATTTTCATGGAATACCTCTTATATACATAATTATGGAACGAATCAAATTGAAAACGTTTATTCTGCTTTTTCTAAGTAGCTTGAGTTTTTTATTGACTCAACGGGTATCGGCCTGTTCCGATTACTATATCAGCGAATGGAATTCCCAAACAACCTTGTTCCGCGCCATGCTGCCGGATATGGTTAATATGCGTCCGTTTATGTACACTTCCTCTTTTACTTACTATCCCCAACCGGAAGGATGGGGCATCTATACCGATCCTCACCAAAGCGACCGTTACATAAATTGTTCGGAATGGTTGTCACAATGCGATAAAAGTGTGTCTATAGACGATATATACAAAATACAATATGATACGGACGGAACCGATTTTGTAAAATCTCGGGAACAAAATACGCTGGATGAAGATTTTCGAGAAAATACCTTAGTTGCTTTCCTGTTAAAAAAAGAAAACAAAGACCTGTTGGATTATATGACTTTCGCCAAACAAATGGAAACAACCGAACTTCTGATAACCGGCAGCCGATTTGAAGAGTGGGATAACTATTATTATTATCATAATTATGAGGAAGATCGTATTCACTCGGAAAAACAGAAATTATATGCCATAGCTCAACACAGAATCAGCGAGACAAAATCGGACTTTTTGAAAGAAAGGTATGCTTTCCAATTATGTCGACTGGTGTATCAATTAAAAGATTATTCCAATGCACGCACCATTTATAAAAATTATTTTTCGGAGCCCGATCCGGACCGTTTAATGAATATTTGGGCAAGTTTATTCTATGCTTTGTCAATCGACGCAATAGGATTGAAAGAAGAAGCTAACCGTATTTTTGCACTGGTATTTGACTATAGTAATGAGAAAAAAGCCCGGTGTGTGCAAATGTTCAATCCGGAAGAACCCATGCCGGATTCTTTTACCGCTAAAGAAAAAGGATTGGTTACCACCATGCAAGCACTCCGTAATCCGGGAAGAGCGCTGGATCAACTGCAACACATCGACTCATTGGATAAGAAAAATAAACACCTGCCTTTCTTGGTATTAAGAGAAATCAACAAACTGGAAGAGTGGTTAAGGACTCCCCTCTTCTACTCGAAACGGATGTTGTACGGTGGAGAATCATACAATTGTAATAAAGAAACCACCGAACAAAATAATTATGAACAAATCGCCGAAGAAAATCAAATAACGGATATGGAATATCTGACGTCTTTCAAATCCTTTCTGACCACGCTGTTTTCCGGAGCTCGCAATGAAACCGGTGATTTCTATGCCATAGCATTGGCACACCTTTCCCTTTTACAGGAAAATTATGCGGAAGCTAAACAATATATAAATAAGGTTTCGCCGGAAGTCAATCCGACCATACAACTTCAAAAACAGATTGAAACCGCTTGGATTTCCATTAAAACCGAAAATATCACCGGAAAGAAATTCCAAGAGGATTTTATCCGGAATATACAGGATCTGCAAAAAATATCCAATCCGTATTATGATAGCGAAAAGATTCTCTACACATTGACTTTGTCGCTGGCCGACCAATACCTGAAAAGAGGAAATCGGGTAACAGGTAATCTGATGCGATTAAAGTCGGATCAATACCAATTGGGAGAAGAACATTGGCGATATGAATTCCCGGAACAAAATGCCTACTTTACCATTGCTTATTTTGATGAAAACGGAACCTGTGCCGACATGGATACATTGATTACTTTACTCGAAAAGAAAAATCGCTCTTCCTTCGAACAATATCTTTGTAATCAACCGCTGGGATCGGTCAATGCCTATAAAAATCTGAAAGGAACGTTGGCTTTTCGAAACAACGATTTGAAAACAGCGTATGCTGCTTTTTCTTCCATACCTCCGGAATATTGGAAAGAAGAACCATTTGCGTCCTATTTGAATGAAGATCCTTTCAAACCCAAAGGATTGGGGAAAAATAAAGACCGTCGTTTTGATTATGCATTTAATAAAGCCGAATTCGTAAAAAAGATAATGGACCTCCAACAACAAGCTGAAAAAAACAAATCTCTTGAAGCCGAAAGCTATCTTGAATTGGGAAATGCTTATTTTAATACTTCTCATTGGGGAAATGCTTGGATGATGAATAGTTACGAATGGTCCGGAAGCGATCCGTATTATAGGCTTACTCCATGTACTCCTCAATGGATGGAAGATTACCTGACTGCCAACCCGGCCAAAAAATACTACGAAAAAGCATTAAAAACGGCTTCCAACAACGAACAACAAGCCTATGCATCCGTCATGCTCCACATTATCAACAGAAACCTTTTTGCCTGCTTGGAGTCGGAAGAGTACCTGAAAAAAGCGGTTCAATATAAAAATGATTTCATGAATCAACGGCAAACTCAAACGTTCAAACAATATGAATGTCCGGGAATAACTCATTTTCTGGCCTCAACGATTTCTTCCGACGAATGATGATGTAATAAAAAGGGAGAGATAAAGTGTAAGTCAGTTCAATAATCCCAATGCCGACGCATATTTTAC
>DAIQOU010000480.1:0-3951 GCA_036787725.1 Bacteroidales bacterium | reverse complement strand
TTGAGAAAACGATATGTGAAATTAACTCCGGAAGAATATGTAAGGCAGCATTTTGTTAACTATTTAATTGAATATAAAAATTATCCCGAAGGTTTACTTGCCAATGAAATTGAAATAAAATTAGGCAATGTAAAGAAAAGATGTGATACCATTTTATATGACAGGAAATTGAATCCAATTATGCTGATTGAATATAAAGCTCCTTTTGTGGCTGTTTCGGAAAGCACTTTCGACCAGATAATGAGATACAATATGGAGTTGAAAGTTCCGTGGGTAGTGGTAAGTAACGGCCTGTTTCATTTTTGTTGCCGGATTAACCCGGCGGATAACAGTTATCGATACGAAATGGAAATTCCCGATTATTCCGAACTTTGTAATTATCAACATCAATAAATATTAAATATGAAAAATCTGGTTGTTTTATCCGGTGCGGGAATGAGCGCAGAAAGCGGTATCAGTACCTTTCGTGATTCCGGTGGTTTATGGGAATCTTATGATGTGATGAAAGTGGCGAGCATTGAAGGGTGGTATGAAGATCCGGAATTAATTCTCCGTTTCTATAATGAACGAAGACGACAATTGAAAGATTGTCAACCGAATAAAGGCCACCTCATTTTGGCAGAGATGGAAAAATATTATCAAATTTCCGTGATCACCCAAAATGTAGATAATTTACATGAAAGAGCGGGGAGTAGCCGGGTGATCCATTTGCATGGCGAATTGACCAAAGCATGCAGTTCGAACAATAAAGAATTGGTATACGATATCGGATATGAAGATATTAATCCCGAAGATAAAGCGGAAGACGGAAGCAGACTCCGTCCTTTTATTGTTTGGTTCGGAGAACCTGTCCCTATGATCGAACAGGCTGCTCGTATAGTTTCAAAAGCAGATACTTTGGTCATTATAGGAACTTCTTTACAAGTATATCCGGCAGCCGGATTATTGAATTACGCTCCTGTCGGAATACCGATATACCTCATTGATCCGAATGAAGTAAAAAGTAAACCCGGAGTGAAAGTTATTCAAGAAAAAGCAAGTGTAGGACTCCAAATCCTGAAAGAGGAATTGATAAAATGAATGTCTTTATGTAATTATTATTAAGGAATATTAGGGATGCCGACGACTGAAGCATTTCAAATTTTCATTATTTATATATACCTTTGTCCCTTCTAAACTGAAAATGGATAATTAACTGCAAATGAGCAATAATAAAGGAAAAGGTACCGGAAAAAAGACAAAAGTTTCGGGCAAACATAAGGCTGAAAAATTTATTCGTGTATTTTGGGGCGTTTTTACCGGTGGTATATTATTGACTGTTTTGATTTTCTTTTTGATCGCAAAAGGAAAAATTGGTTATATGCCTCCTGTAGAAGACCTGGAAAATCCGATTGATAAGTATGCTTCTCAAGTGATTTCAGAAGATATGGAATTATTGGGAACCTATGCCCACAGTAAAGAAAATCGAATTTATCTCAATTATGAAGATCTTTCCCCCTATATTGTGAATGCATTGATTGCAACGGAAGATATTCGTTTTTCGAAACACTCCGGGATTGATGCGTATGCATTGGTGCGTTCTGTTGTGAAAAGAGGAATCCTGATGCAGGAGAGCGGCGGGGGCGGAAGTACCATTACTCAACAATTGGCAAAATTACTTTATTCTCCTACTGCCGAATCGGTTTTTGATCGTGTTTTACAAAAACCCATTGAATGGGTTATTGCCGTGCAATTGGAACGATTTTATACAAAAGAAGAGATTGTAAATTTTTACTTAAACAAGTTTGATTTTTTGTATAATGCAGTAGGCATCAAGTCGGCTGCGTGGGTCTATTTCGGAAAGCTACCCAAAGAATTGACATTGGCCGAATCGGCTACTTTGATCGGTATGTGTAAAAACCCTTCTTATTATAACCCTATACGCCAAAACCAACGTACAAAAGAAAGACGTAATATGGTGTTGGCGTTGATGCAAAAACATGGCTATATCACTACGCAAGAACGGGATGCAGCTCAAGCATCTCCTTTGGAATTAAAATTTCATAAGGTGGATCATAAAGATGGGCTTGCTCCTTATTTCAGGGAATATTTACGCTTAATTATGACCGCAAAAAAACCGGAGCTGAGAAATTATGAATCTTCCATGAAATTCCAAGAAGATTCTGTTGCGTGGGAAACCAATCCGTTATACGGCTGGTGTAATAAAAATAAAAAGTCTGACGGATCCAACTACAATTTATATACCGATGGATTAAAAATATTTACGACAATTAACTCTCAAATGCAAGTGTATGCGGAAGAGGCGATAAAAGAACATATCGGTTTCAATCTGCAAGACGAATTTTTCAAAGAGAAAAAAGGACGGGAATATGCTCCGTTTTCAAGACATCTCAAAGAAAAAGACAGAGAAGAGATTCTTAATCGCGCCATGAAACAATCGGATCGTTATCGTTCGTTAAAAAAAGCGGGTTATGAAGAGCGAGAGATTGAGCATACATTTAATGAACCGATTGAAATGACTGTTTTCTCTTGGAAAGGATTGAAAGATACGTTGATGACTCCGATGGATTCTATTAAATACATGAAATCATTCCTTCGTTGCGGAATGATGGCTATGGATGCTCATAACGGAGAAGTGAAAGCGTATGTAGGAGGTATTGATTTTCAATACTTTCAATACGATATGGTCAATATGGGACGTAGGCAGATCGGTTCTACGATGAAGCCTTATTTGTATGCGTTAGCCATGGAAGAAGGGTTTACTCCATGTGATGAAGTATTACTGGTAGAGCAGGAATTACTTACCGAAAACGGTACCATTTGGAGACCTCGGAATGCCAATCGTAAACGGTATGGAGAAATGGTATCGGTAAAATGGGGACTTCAAAATTCCGATAATTGGGTAACGGCAGCTTTGATGAAGCAATTAAGTCCATATACTTTAGTGCGCACACTTCGTTCTTTTGGAATAAAAGGACGGATTGATCCCGTGGTTTCTTTGTGCTTGGGTCCTTGTGATATATCGGTAGCAGAGATGGTAAGCGGATATTCTACCTTTGCGAACAGAGGAATTAAAGTGGATCCGTTGTATGTTACTCGTATTGAAGATCCCCATGGTAATATCATTGCTTCTTTTACTCCGGATGTGTCGGAAGTGTTAAGCGAATCTTCTTCTTATAAAATGCTGGATATGTTGAGAAGTGTAATTGATGGAGGAACAGGGGGCCGCTTGCGTTTTCGTCATGGAATTAAGGCTCCGATGGGAGGGAAAACAGGAACTACTCAGCGTAATTCCGATGGTTGGTTTATGGGATTCACACCTTCATTAGTTACCGGTGTTTGGGTTGGCGGAGAAGATCGGGATATTCACTTTGACGGGATGTTTTATGGTCAGGCAGCCAGTATGGCACTCCCGGTGTACGGATTGTTCATGAAAAAAGTATATGCAGACGAATCATTGGGTTATTCGGAAACGGAAGCTTTCAATGTGCCGGCGCAATACAGTAACTCTTGCGCTTCGGAAGGAAGAGGGTTTTCAATCGATGGAGAAGAAGAAGTGTTTGAAGAAATTTTTGAATAAAATAGGCGAGACATTTTTGCAAATTTAATTTTTTCTCTATATTTGCACTCGCAATGCGAAAGTAGCTCAGTTGGTAGAGCATAACCTTGCCAAGGTTAGGGTCGCGGGTTCGAGTCCCGTCTTTCGCTCAACTTGAAAGAGGATAGATTACTAAATGATTCTATCCTCTTTTTTGTTTGGATGGCTGCCGAAAAACAATTAAAAATATCCAATTCCGGTTTCATATAAGACTATTTCCGGATAACATCCCCCCTTTGCTTCCGCACAGACAAATCGTTACGATCTGATTGTTCACAACCGGTTTGTTTGTAAGCTTTTTTCCGGACAGATAAATCATCCTTCGTACTCCTTTTCCGGGGGCCCTCTTAGAT
>DAIQOU010000479.1:0-3964 GCA_036787725.1 Bacteroidales bacterium | reverse complement strand
CAAAAAAACAATTTCTCAAAATAGAAATCAAGAGGATGAGAATAGAAAGTTTGAAATGGTTTTCCGGAGATCTCCGAATAAAAAGGGTGTAATCGTGATGATACACCCTCTATATATAATAAAAATTGCCTTTAATTTACGCTGACCTCATCTATAAAAAGGAATGCGGGTTTTCCTTTTTCCGGATGCCAGAAAGGCACTGACTTTGTTCCTCGAACCAGTATTTTCACATAACGAGCCGTCTCAGCAGGAAAAGCGGCCTTCACCTCAACAGATCCGACCGGAGTATTTTCCGGAATAATCGGATATCGCTGTTCAAAAACCCACTTAAAACGTTTATTATCGGACGAAACATGAACCGTATAATGAGTAATGCCAAACATATTTTCTTCCGGATTTAAATAAGTACCTAAAGAAACATCGGATATTTCGGATTCTTCTTTTAAATCAATAAGAGCCACCACATCTGTATCATAAAATCCGATCCAAGAACCATCTGCCGGATCCCCACTTCCTTTTCTCCCGTCTACAAGAGTTAACACTCCACCATAACTGTATTTAGGGAATGGCGGATATTGCAATTGGATAGGCTTAGCCGTAGCTTTATTAAACAAAAATGATTCGGAATGTACTTCTCCGACTTCTTTCTTACGAATGGCCACAGCCTTTAACGTGGTGGAGGTATCCAATGCGATCGGTTCTGTATACAATACACTTTGTTTTCCGGGTTCTGTCCCGTCCAAGGTATAAAAAACAGGAGCGTTGCCGTAATTGGAAAGTTTAACACGAATTACACCTTCCAGCGTATCCGGCTTTATATCCGCATATACACTTGTAACCTGACTTATGTAATCATAATCCAATTGATCATATATTTTCGCTAAAGCAGACAAACGAGATAAGAAGGATAAAAAGTCTTTCTTTTCAGGCAAAACCCACTGTCCTTCCGCCAATGCGGAAATACGAGGCATCAATATATATTCTATTTGTTTTGAATCGGTTATATTCGCTGCCCATAAACTTACCTCTGTTCCTAAAATGCATTTTCGATATTCCGGACTTAAAGTGGAAGAAACGGGATCAAATTCATATACAGATTCCACCGGCAAATACTTTCCTTGGGTATCCGGATAATCAAAATTCACGTAAGAACGTAAAACAACATCTTTATTGCCGGTTTGATTACCTGTCATTTCATCATTGTATACATGCCAAATCAAAGAGGAAGAAGCCGGGGAATGATATACAACATCCGAAACAATCATTTTCCGACCCTTGGATTTTAAAAAAGCTTCCATTCGAGAATACATATAATCCTGCAATTTATCTTCTGCCGATCGATGCATATCACGTCTTAATCCTTCTTCTTTAATCTTTTCCTGACATTTAAAACAATTTTTCCATCCGTTTTTGGAAAACTCTCCCGATTTCACATAAACAAATTCGGAAGAAAAAACATCTGTAATTTCATTCAACACATTTTCTAAAAAAACATAAGTACTCGGATCTCCTGCACAAAAAACCTTTTCTTCTTTAGATAATCCCGAATTGGAACAACCCAATTGAGGATAAAAAGGGAGTGCGGCCGCCATGCATTCCGCCAAATCGATTTCAGGAATAACGGAAATGAAACGTTTTTGGGCATACGCAACAATCTCCTTCACTTCTTCTTTTGTATAAACGCTTTTTTCCGATTGTTTTTCTTTATTTCCGACTCCGGTCAACTCAGGATAGTTGGTTATTTCCATCCTAAAAGTATTATTTTTTGTCAACTTCCAATTGAAACCGTTAATATTGTGTAAAGCCAATATATCAATATAATTCTTAAACATCTCTACCGAAAATGCATATTCTAAATCCAACATTACGTTCCGATACTCAAAACGAGGATAATCTTTTATATCTACTCCGGGAAAAGCAACTGTAAATTTTTTCGAATTAGCCGGAATCGCTTTTCTCAGCAACTGTACCCCATAAAATATCCCGGCTTCATCCGCTCCATTAATTATAATCAAATCTTTATTCACTGTCAGATTATAAGATTGCGGTTTCCCGTCGTAACCGGTCTTCAAAATAATTGCATTTTTAGTCTGCGGCTGATCCGTTATTTCCAAATTTAAACGGGTATTCGTCTTTATGTATTCTGCCAGAAATTCTGCCGTTTGCTTTTGAACCTCACTCCCCGAAGAATAAGAAATTTTCGTTTTCCGATTTAATCCGAATAATTCTCTATTAAACGGAACCATTTCCTGAGGCAAGGGAATGACGGAATAATCGGCCTCTATAACTTCTCTTTCCGATTCGCATCCGATCAATAATAATAAAATGAAGAATTTCAGAAAAAAGATATGTAATCTCATAGAAGTGAATACTATTAATTTAACAATTAAAAAGGAATGTAAATGTAATAATATTAAAGATATAAGCAGCAATTTCCTCTTTTCATTTAATTATGAGAAAAATTACTTTCGGCAAGGTTATTCAAAAAATCAAAAAAAATCAAACCGTAATTGAAGCTCATGCAAGTTGCTGTCAATTACGGCTTAATCCTAATAAAATCTAACTAACTATAACCTAACTGTAACCTTGTTACCTAAAATCATTCTAAATTATTTCGATCGAGAACTTCTCGGGTTATCCGACGAATTCCTATTTGCTTTTACCGCCCCGATTCTTTTATCCGAGGAAGGATTCCGGTCCGTATATTGCGCTACATACACATTCCCTGTCCGAGAATCGGAATTTTTGTTGATTTCCCTTTTTTTCCTCGCATTATTCGGACGTGCATTATTTTCCCGTTTTGGCGTATTATTTTTATTCAGATGATTTTCTCTTTTTTTATTTTCATTCCTTTTATCCCATTTTTTATCGGAATTCGCTCTCTTATGATCCCATTGATATCCGGATCGCTCTTTATGCTTATAATATCCGGAAGATCTGTTATCTTGTCTGTAATGGTTATTGTGATTCTTACGATCATATCGGTAGTTCTTATGAACCGCTTTGGGATGAGAAGCATGATGATGCTTTTTATGAATATGATGTTTGGGAGTATGCCAATAACCATCCCTCCAATAATACTTATTTTTCACTTTTATCCACTTTGCCGGCATCCAAACCGAATATGAATAAGGAGCTAAATCCCAATATCCGTCTACCCAAACATACCTGTCTAACCGATGACTCCACCTCCAATAGCCTTCTATCCATACATGAGAAGGAGAAGGTGCTTCCAATGCAACTCCGGCCGTTATTACAACCGACGGATGTTTTGGTATATATGAATATGAAATTGATATTTGCTGAGCAACCGCCTCTCCTCCTGTAAAAATAAATAAGGCGATAAAAAAAACCACCGGCATCAAAATATTTTTCGTTTTCATAGTATTGAATATTAATGCTATGTTAATTGATATAAATATGACGACCTCAACAAATAAAAGTTTAACTTTGTTTTGCAAAGAAAAACTAATAAATGTTGGAAGCTGTTTAGAAAAAAGAATCCTTACTTCGTCGATTTATCAAAAAGCCGACTAAAACAAATCTCGCCCTTGAATTCTTTCAATTTCAAAAAAAATACACTACCTTTGCAGCCGAATTAAAATACTCACATAAAACTAATTATTAATCAAGAGTTTATGAACAATTACGAAACCGTTTTCATTTTGACTCCCGTTTTGTCTGATGCTCAGATGAAGGAAGCGGTAGAAAAATTCAAAGGCATTCTTACCCAAGAAGGTGCAGAAATTATTAATGAAGAAAATTGGGGTTTGCGAAAATTAGCGTATCCGATCCAAAAAAAGTCTACCGGATTTTATCAATTGATTGAGTTTAAAGCGAGTCCGAGTACAATTAACAAATTAGAAATTAATTTCCGTCGCGATGAAAGAGTAATCCGTTTTTTGACTTTCCGTCAGGATAAGGATTTTTCTGCTTATGCCGCTAAGAGAAGAAACAAATCAAA
>DAIQOU010000064.1:0-14834 GCA_036787725.1 Bacteroidales bacterium | reverse complement strand
CCGGGCTTCGCCGGCCCGCGGATTTCACTCATATCAAGTCGGAATTACAAATCATATAATAAAAAAACAACGTATGAAAATCAAAAAATCAGGATTAATCGGAACGCTCATTTTATCCGTAATATGCTCGACAAGCTACGCCCAAGATGTAGAAAAGCGTGTGGAAGAATTATTGGCTCGAATGACATTGGAAGAAAAGATCGGACAAATGAATCAGATCAGCTTCTTTGCCGTAGACGATAAAGCAATTGCTCAATACAGTGTGGATGACATGAACAGTTTCCTTGTACGGATGAATCTTGCGGGAGGACAAGGACAAAAGGAACCGTCCGAAATGACTAAAGACGAAAAAATAAAATTGATCCGACAAGAAGCCGACAAAATGTTGGACCGCAATTTTATTCAACCCGTAAAAGAAGGAAAAATAGGTTCTCTATTGAATATTTCCGATCCGGAAATGGTAAACAGAATGCAGAAAGCAGCCATGGAAAACAGTCGGCTCGGGATCCCGTTGATCATCGGACGGGATGTTATTCACGGATTTAAAACGATATTTCCCATCCCCTTGGGACAAGCTGCTTCGTTCAATCCCCGCTTGGTGGAAGAAGGCGCTCGTATAGCTGCCGTGGAGTCTCGCTCACAAGGAATAACCTGGACCTTTGCTCCCATGCTCGACATTTCCCGGGACGCACGGTGGGGACGTATTGCCGAAAGTTTGGGTGAAGATCCTTACTTGGCGGGACAATTGGGGGCTGCCATGGTCAGCGGTTTTCAAGGAACCGGAAATTTATCCGACCCTCATGCCATAGCTGCCTGCGTAAAACACTTTATAGGTTATGGCGCTGCCGAAGGAGGACGAGACTATAACAGTACGGCCATCCCGCCGCTGTTGATGCGAAATGTTTATTTACCCCCGTTTCATGAGGCTTTAAAAGCAGGCGCTGCTACCTTAATGACTTCTTTTAATGACAATGACGGCATCCCTGCCTCCGGAAACAGCTATATATTAAAAGATCTGTTGCGCGACGAATGGAAATTCGACGGTTTCACGGTATCTGATTGGGCTTCTATGGGAGAAATGATCCCTCACGGTTTTGCAAAAGACGAGAAACAAGTAGCCGAGATCTCCGCCCATGCCGGCGTAGATATGGAAATGGTAAGCGGTACGTATGTAAAATACCTCCCGGAATTGATAAAAGAAGGTAAAGTGTCGATGCAAACGATAGATAATGCCGTACGGAATATACTGCGTGTAAAGTTCAGAATGGGCCTGTTTGAAAACCCTTATGTCGATACAAATAAAGAGTCGGTCCTATATGCCGCCGACCATTTGAAAGCCGCTCGCCGGGCTGCTGCAGAATCTGCAATTTTATTGAAAAACGACCGCAACGTACTGCCATTGTCCGAGAATAAGACGATTGCCGTGATCGGACCGATGGCCGATGCCCCGCACGATCAAATGGGGACTTGGGTATTTGATGGAGATAAAAATTATACGGTAACGCCAATCGATGCACTTAAAAACGACTATAAACATATTAAGTATATCTATGAACCCGCTTTGAGATATTCCCGAGATAAAAATACCGTCAACTTCGAAAAAGCAAAACAAGCAGCAGCCAATGCGGATGTAGCGGTGGTATTTTTGGGAGAAGAAGCGATTTTGTCGGGAGAAGCACATTCATTGTCCAATATCAACCTGATCGGCGTACAATCGGAACTCCTGAAAGCCGTAAAAAGTGCCGGTAAGCCGGTTGTATTGGTAATCATGGCCGGCAGGCCCCTTACGATAGAACGTGACTTGCCTTATGCCGATGCCGTACTTTATAATTTTCATCCGGGAACTATGGGCGGTCCGGCAATTCTCGACCTGTTGTTCGGAAAAGCAAATCCTTCCGGTAAACTACCCGTCACATTCGTGCGGGAAGTGGGACAAATACCTATGTATTATAATCACAACAATACCGGGCGACCGGCTCCCGAAAAAGTAATGACATTGGATGAAATTGAATTGGAAGCGGGACAAACATCGCTAGGCAATACCTCTTTTTATCTCGATTCCGGAAAAGATCCGTTATTCCCGTTCGGATACGGATTGTCCTATACTTCTTTTGAATATTCGGATCTTTCATTGTCATCGACTTCCATCCCTGTAAACGGTTCCTTAACCGTAAAAGTGAAGTTAAAAAATACAGGCAAAACAGAAGGAACGGAAGTGGCTCAACTGTATATGCAAGATATAACAGGATCGATCGTACGACCCGTAAAAGAGTTGAAAAAATTCAGCAAGATCAGTTTGAAAGCAGGGGAAACACAAACGATAACCTTCGAGTTATTAACAGATGATTTGGCATTTTACGGACGGGACTTGGTGAAAAAGGTTGAACCGGGCGATTTTAATGTATGGGTCGGAGGAGACAGCAATGCTCCGTTAAAAGGTTCGTTTTCGGTTACGAAGGACCGATGAAGCGCAATTCGCGGCTTTTAGTTGAGACATCTTACGGGGGACTGACCAAAAAGTCCCGATAGGGACGCCTTGCTACTTAACCGTCGGAAGTGTGGCAGGAGGGCCTTTTTTGTCCCGCAAGTTTCGCTTGCGCTACACATGCGGTTAAGCATGATTTCGTCCCCGGCAGGACTTATTACGGCTTTTTGGTCAGTCCCGTTATGCACATGTTGCCCCTCAAGGCAATGTCATTAAGTTAAGAAAAAACGTTTAAAAGGACACGATACTATGTGTGAAAGGACAAGTTGGATTTCATGGCAGCCGTAGGCTGTGCAGCTTTGCAGCCGGTAGTCTGAGACTGCCGGAACAAGCCGATATCTCTCCACGATAAAGCCTCCGGAGGAGGCTAACCGGTCGGTTGTTAGCCTCCTCCGGAGGCCTTCGTGGGGAAAGCGGCATCTTATACAGGGGCTTAAAGCCCCTGCCTACATAGGTTTGCAGCCTACGGCTGCCGCTTTCGGTCCGTATTAACCGGATGACCCGGAGTTTCGCCTACAGAACTTAACTTAATGATATTGCCCGACAGGGTAATTACATTCGGTTCGTAACTTCTCCGGGAAGTACCGGACTTTTGAGACAGCCTCTTTTCATTTCCTACTTATATAAGTATTTTTCATTGCAGCCCGGAAAACCACCTCCAAGGCAACTGCCGGTTTTCAACGAGGATGATCATCCCGACAAAAACAATTCCGGGTGAAACCCTCCCCTGCATGGAGGGGAAGTGTTCACCTGTATGCAGGGGAGGGTTTCCCCTGCATGGAGGGGAGAGGTTCACCTGCATGGAGGGGAGCTTCTCCCCTAAACCATCATCGCCAACAATCATAAGAAATTACAGGCTTACTTTTACTTTATGAGGATTATTACAATCGATAACATCCTTACAATCGGAAGTCAACAGAATCAGCGAATTTGCTTTCAAATATTCTCGAAGGGAAGCATCCAATTCTTCCGAATCTCTTTCCACAAGAAATCGGAGTTCGGTTTGATTGGCTTTTAAAGATTGTTTCGGGGTAGCACAATACACCGTCGTTTCGAGAGGAAGTTGCATCCAATTCTCTTTATCCGATTCCTTTGCAAGTATATATATATGAGCACCTCCTTCATAGATACGGAGATAACCGGGATATTTCAAGTTCTTTTCGGGTTCCCCTACTTGGATAAAAACAGGAAAAGCTTTAAATAACTTTGTCAAACCGGCCTCATCTTGCGTGATTTTTCGAAACGTCCTCTCACCCCTGACTTCCAACACATACGGTTTTTCTTTGCATTTCACGGAATCGCTCCATGATTTAAAATCATCAAAAGTATACTCTCCCCCCAACCCTCGATATATCGTTGAAGAATCGGTTTGTGCCTGAATCAACAAAACAAAAAACGGCAAAATGATTATTAATATCGGTTTTAACATCGTTTGATTGTATTGAGTTTATGAATCAGGAACAAATATAGTTTTTTATTACAATCCTCATCCCATTCACTTATACAATTCTTTCCGTATTTCCACCAATACATTCTCTGCTTTTTCTCTATCGGGAACAGCCGGTAATGAAGACATACAGCAATACGATTCTATTCTTTCCATCAACCCGTCAGCCATAGTCAATAACTCATCGTAATCAAGCTTTCCCGCTTTTATGTCCAACAATTGTTCCCGATCGGGCCGCTTCACATTCAGTTTTCCGGCTCGGAATATCTCCTCTCCTGTCTGTAACAAACGGATGGTATGCATCATGTTTTTCGAATCGTAATTCTTACCGTGCCGCATGTTATTCATATATCGTTCATCGTTGCGCTCTCCCACCCATTCCCAATACTCTTTATATTCTTTGCAATAGGCGGAATAGGTTTCCGAATTGAAACTGAGGTATGCCGTTACCTTCTCTCCTTTTCTTATGGAGGAAAGCGATAACTCATTGGCAACCGGGCTATTTATAATTCCTTTATAATTAAGTTTATCATCCTTATCATAAAACAAAGAATACATTCCTTTACTATGAGGTATGGAACTCAAACCGCATAATTCTTGTTTCATTCCTCTTTTATCCAACCATTCATTCAGAGGAACGGACGAATATCCTTCCAATATATAGCAAAAATCCAATACGCTCTTACGTATTTTGTCAATCGGATTCACAATCTTTTTCTTGTATCCCCGGGCTTTCTTTATCTGAGAATGTGCATACCCCGCAAATGTATCCTTACATAACTTGGATAAAAACATATCGATGTTCAGTTTTTCCATCAACGGATGTTTATATAAGATGCAATCGGGCGGAGATGCCAATATTTCCAATATATTCGGATTATTTTTACAAAGCAATTCTACAAACCGGCCCAGTTCATAATACACTTCATCATTTGTTTCATTGCTTATTTGAGGAACATAATCCAACCCGTAAAACTTATCTTGAGATAAATAGAATACTCCTTTCAGATCGGTATCCGACTGAGGAGTATCCAATCCGTAAGCTTTACTTCCGCTTATACATTCGAAAAGCAACAAATCTTGTTTTTTTATATCTTGTATTGTTAACATGTCATTACCGTTTTTCTGAAAAACTCATCCGGCTTATCCCATTCTGCCTGTTTCTTACTAAACTCATCCGCCCGGTAAGAACAATAATCCAACGTATCCGTAATCCATCTCTTCAAATCCCCGTCAAGCTCTATTGTAAAATATTCATCAGCAGATGCTTTCACTCGGATAAAAGACAATACCTTTTCTCTTATCTCCGGCGACAACAACATCATTAACGGAAATATATTCATGGGAGGGATCGTTTTTTTCTCTACACACCAATGAGCGGACAGCAAAGACCGAACAACATAAAATACCTTTTTCAGCTTCAATTTCTCTCCGGTCCCGCCGGTCAATGCTCCTTTTGTTATCCCTAAATAATGATGAACAACGCTTCTCGTACAAAAGCAGGATTGGCACAAACGGAACAATTCCTCTCTAAAATCTCCTTGTTCGGCATAAACGACGGGCGACTGCAACCACTCGGGTACGACAGCATTGGACCTGCATACCAATCCTAACGTTTTCCGTAAATCCCAACCGCTTATATCCAATTCGTCATTTATCGGAAACGTCAACTGTTCCACCGGCAGTTGGACCGATAAATACCTTTCCATCGGTTGCACATAGATAAACCGAACATCGTAATCACTGTCGGGAGAAGGAAATCCCCAAGCCCGGCTGCCCGCTTCGCAAGCAAAAAGTATTTTTATACCTTTTGCCTTTTCTATATCTCGCAGTCTGTCTTTTATTTTCGTCTTCATATTCTTTATCAATAAAAAATGAACTAAAAAAAGTTTTGCAGAGTAATAATCGTATAGAGACTGTTGTTTTCCTAAAATCGAAGTAACTCTATACTGCGACATCCGCAAAACCGGATTATCCATTATTCCAATTCTATTTTCATAATTTCATCCACTACGGTGGAACCCTGTTCGATATAATAAATCATATCAACTATTTTTTCACTCCAACCGCTGACCAATATCACATTTCCGCAATCTTTAGTCATCGAATTTCCGTATCCGCGCAAATCAATGGTATAAAGCATCACCTCGGGATTAATTGTCCGGTATTGTTGAAATAAACGATTAAAGTTGTTTCCTCTGTTTCCTTTATTATCATACCAACCGCATCCCTCTCCTACCTGACAATCGGAAAATATAATGATACGATTCACCCTTTTTTTAGATTTAATCAATCCTTCCATATATTCGAATATACCTCGTTCAGTAGAAGGACCGCATTTCTTAGCAGCTCGATTGATGATATTAAAATTCTCGAATACGTTCACGGAACGACTCAGATCAGCTTCTATTAACCGATCTCCAAACAATCCGACATACGTATCTTTACATTTGTTCCAATACAATACAGCAAACAAGTTGGCAATATCGGCCGATTTACGGTTACTCATCGCCGACACCAACGATTTTCCGCCCCCATCGCCATACATACTTCCCGAATTATCGGAGAGGATAACGGTACTTCCGTCGGAAACCCGTATGTTGTCGCAGGCCGTCACCAAAGCCTTCTCAAGAGCTGTTTTTACTTTATCGATTTTTCTTTTCCGGTTCTCCAATAATTTTTCTTCTTTCATCAGCTTCTCCGTTTCCATAAAAGCCGACAAATAACGAAAAGGCATCTGTTTGGATTTACGGATACGTCTTTCATCCGTTAATATAGAAACAGCTTCATCCAATGCCCGGTCGGTTCCTTTGAGCAAGATATTACGAATATTACGCAATACAGCCATATATCCTAATTTTCCACTGCATATCAGTTCTTCCCATTTAGCGGCAATTGCCTCCGTTTTTTCGGCTTCATCCGAGAATAAATGTTGACCCAACCGTGAAAGTTCCGTTTCCCAAGTATAAGGCACAGCCAAGTTGTCGTCCGCAAGACGATCAAAGACAGCTTGTTGCTCTTTATCTTTCGCTTTGGGATGCACCAGAAACAAAGCATCCCGCAATTTTACCTCCGTATCTGTATTGTATTTAGCCAATTGATATTCATCAAAACGATTAAAGGCTTCGGATAATCCCTTTTGTATTTGCTTGGACAAACGGTTCAACTTTTTTGTTCCCTTACGGTTATTGGCAATCTGATAGTAAGCCAAGACTTCCTTTATCTCGTCGGCCCGTCGGACAATACCGGAAACCGCTTTCCGTACAATCTCGTTGCCCGAATATAATTTGGCCAACTCAACAACTAAAATCACCGGAACGGAACGTAAATTCATTTGAGTACGTGCATACACCGCCAAACGAGCCACAAACCCGGGTTCACACTTAGCAATCAGGTTTTTGATACGACCAAGACGATCCGCATTCGATTCATAATAAGAATCATCCGCCATACATGTCACTACTGCCGAATACAATTCCGTCTCGGCCGTCATACGGTATGCTTTAGCGCCCATATGATTTACTGTAGTATCTTTTCCTTTGCTTCTTACGTTGAACTTCATAACTCTACTCTTTTATTAGTTGACATTACAAAGGTTCAAACCCGGGTACGCTATACTTTTGCGTAACGGGAATTATTTTTCTAAAAAAGGAAAGAAAATGGGGTGGATGATATCGGTTATAGCAGATTAGTGAGATATTTTCTTACATTTAACATTAATATAAGTTAAAAACAGCTATATTTAAGGGTTAATATCGGAGATACTTATCGGAAACTTAAAAGAGAATGCTATGAAAAAATATAATTTCCTCTGCTTCCGTAAATTCCTGTTATTGTCCGCTTCATTGGTTTGGATACATTTCTGTCATGCACAATCGCAAGCAAACGTAAGGGACTCTGTTATTCAAGTCATCCAATTGGACAATGTCATAGTGATCGGATATGCTACCGGCAGTTTATCTGCCATTTCGGGTTCGGTGGACAAGATCAAAGAAGCCGAGATGAATAAAGGGTTGTTAATATCGCCGCCGGATGCTATTCGGGGGAGAATAGCCGGGGTAAACATTACTCCGGCAAATAACGGTCCGGCTGTCCTCTCTTCTGTGCGAATACGCGGAACGACCTCCTTGACCGGAGGCAATGATCCGCTGATCATTGTCGATGGAGTCTTTGGCAATCTGAATACTTTAAGCAGCATTTATCCTGCCGATATCGAAAGTTTTACGATCCTGAAAGATGCTTCGGAAACCGCCCAATACGGTTCACGCGGAGCATCGGGTGTAATAGAAATTGCCACGAAGAAAGGAAGTGACCGGCCGTTCAATGTCAGTTATTACGGAAGTATCAGTGCTGATATGGCAGCCCGTAACTTGAAAATGTTATCGGGCAACGAATTCAGGCAACTGGCCAAAGATCGTAATCTCGAATTCAGAGATTTGGGGAATAATACGGATTTCATCAAAGAGATGACAAGTACTGCTTTGGTACACAATCACCACTTGGCTATCAGTAGCGGTACAAAAACCTCCAACTACAGGATCTCCGCGGGATTTACAGACCGGGAAGGCGTGATTAAAAATAATCGTTCCAAAAACTTCACGACAAAAATAGATATACATCAGAAAGCGGTGGAAAGTAAACTCACTGTTGATGTTGGATTGTTCGGTTCCATGTTGAAAAATAACTATTTATTCGATTTCCAAAAAACATTTTACTCTGCAGCCGCCTTCAACCCCACTTTTCCCAACCATAAAAACATACAAACAGGATCGTGGGATAACATATCCTATGCCAGCCAGATAACCAACCCGTTGGCGTGGCTGGAGGTAGACGACGATGAAGACAATGCGTTGGTCAATGCACATGCAAAGATAAATATGTTTATAACAGACAATCTGAAACTTTCCGTATTCGGCTCCTATACTTACAATTCCGTTGAAAACTCCCAATATCTCCCTACTACGGTATGGGGACACGGGCAAGCTTATCGAGGACTGAAAAAGAGTGAGCATATAATGGGTAACCTTGTTTTGAATTATAAGAAAGACGCAGACGTTCATCATATCAATCTGGTAGGGCTGGCCGAATTTCAACGAGACAAAAAGACCGGTTTCTTTACTACCGTTACCAATTTTTCATCCGACGAGTTCGGTTACAATAATTTACAAGCCGGAGCGCTAAGGTTATGGGAAGGTACGGGGTCTTATTACGAAGATCCCAAGCTGGTATCGTTTATGGGACGTATCAACTACATCTATGACAGACGATATATTGCCACCCTTAACACCCGTACCGACGGATCGTCTAAAGTAGGAAAAAACAACAAATGGGGATTTTTCCCTTCGGCTTCGGCAGCGTGGGCTATACACGAAGAAAACTTTCTAAAATCTTCTTCGACCTTCAACGAACTGAAAATACGGTTGGGATACGGACTTGCAGGCAATCAGGACGCAATTGATTCGTATACCTCGATGCAATTGATAAAACCGAACGGAACCGTCCCTATTGACGGTTCACCCACCGTAACACTTGGCACGATCCGCAATGCAAACCCCGACTTGAAATGGGAAGTAAAACATACCGTGAATACCGGAATCGATATGGCATTGCTTGGAAACAAAATATTCTTCAAAGCTGATTATTACTACTCCAAAACCAACGATATGCTTTACCGCTATCAGGTGAGCGTACCGCCGTTTACCTACAACACACTATTGGCCAATTTGGGTTCTATGGAAAATCGCGGGTTGGAAGTTTCGTTGGGCATCGTGCCTTTAAAAAACGACGATATGGAACTTAACGTTAATGCAAATGTTACTTTCCAAAAAAATAAACTTCTTTCTCTTGATGGGGTATACAAAGGCGAACAGATGCGTGCCCCCGGCTACATCAGTGTAGCGGAACTCAACGGAGCAGGCATGCACGGAGGATATAACCAAATTGTTTACCACATGGTAGGACAGCCGTTGGGTGTGTTTTATTTACCCAAAAGTACGGGATTAGTCCAAGGGGAAGACGGAAAAAACAGGTATGGCATAGCGGACTTAAATGGCGGGGGTGTTAATCTCGAAAACGGAGAAGACCGTTATATTGCGGGACAGGTCACACCAAAAGTACTGTTGGGAACCAACATCAGTTTCCGTTATCGCGAGTTCGACCTTTCTTTGCAAATAAACGGAGCATTCGGTCATAAAATCTATAACGGCACCTCCCTTACTTATATGAACATGAATTCATTTCCCGATTATAACATATTAAAGAAGGCCCCGGCCGCAAACATCCATGATCTTACTGCTACCGACTACTGGCTCGAAAGCGGTGATTACGTGAATATAGATTACCTGACGGTGGGGTGGAATGTTCCTCTTCGATTCTTTAAGGGAGACCGGAAGTCGATCCGGGTGACTTTCTCCGTCAGCAATCTGGCAACCATAACAGGGTATTCGGGTCTGACGCCGATGATCAACAATCAGGTATTGGATCAGACATTGGGATTGGACGATAAACGTACTTATCCGGTCTCAAGATCGTATACACTGGGGCTAAATGTGAAATTCTAAAGAATGACTACAACGAAACGAAGCTTGTCGATCAACGATTTACACCGCAAAAGTATACTGTTCTATTTACATGCAAGTTTCGGAAAAACCTAATGAAAAAAATAAAAAATAATGTATGAATAAATATATTTTATACACAATAATATACTTTATCACCGGCATATTCGGTCTTTCATGCACCAACTTTCTCGATGAAAATCCCCAGGATCAGATTCCTGAAGAAGAAGCGCAGAAAACATTGCAAAGTATTTATCTCAACTATGTTGCCTCCCTTTATAATTATGTAGGGGGATATGAAAACAGTCAGGGATTACAAGGAACGACAAGAGGCATTTACGATTTCAATACGTTGACAACAGACGAGGCCATGATACCTACCAGAGGAGGCGATTGGTACGATGGAGGATTTTGGCAAAATTTATACCTGCATTCATGGGGGGTACATGATCAATATATAAAAGCGGTATGGGAATACCTTTACAAGGTAGTGATATTAAGTAATAAATCCATTGAAGTGCTCGAAGCTAATAAACCCCGTTTCGATGCTCGGACTGTCGATTGCTATATTGCCGAAGTAAGAGCATTTAGAGCAATCTATTATTATTATCTGCTCGATTTGTTTGCCCGTGTTCCCGTAACCACCAGTTCCACCATCCCTATAAAGGATATAAAGCAAAACGAACGAAAGGAAGTATTCGATTTCATTCTTCAAGAATTGAATGAAGCTTTACCTCTCTTAAGTAAGGAACACAGCAATCAGTTGGGCTCTTATTACGGCAGGATAACACAACCCGTTGTCTATTTTATCTTAGCAAAAATGATGCTTAATGCCGAGATATACACCGATAACGATCCGACTGACGAATACAGCCCCAATGGCAGTACGATGATTTTCTCTATCGATAATCAACAATATAATGCATGGCAGGCTACGATCTATTATTGTGACCGGATAAAGCACATGGGATACCGCCTTGCAGATGATTATGAAGATAATTTTGCTGTCTTCAATGAATCTTCCGTCGAAAATATATTCATTATCCCGATGGATAAACAGAGCTATACGAACCAAATACAATACCTGTTCCGCTCGCTCCATTACAATCATTCGCAAGCATTGGGATTCTCAAGCGAAAACGGCACCTCGGCAACAGTGAGTGCCCTCCGCATTTACGGATACGACACAGACGGGATCGATCCCCGTTTCGATAAAAACTACTATGCAGGGGCGGTTTACGATCCGAACGGGAATGTTGTAAAGACGGATTTAGGAAAAGACCTGGTGTATTTTCCTTGGGAAGTAAAACTCGACCTTTCCGGCTCTGTTTATGAAAAAACAGCAGGTGCCCGAATGAAGAAATACGAAATAGACAAGACCAACATAAAGGATGGTAAATTGATGGACAACGACATTGTCCTTTTCCGGTATGCAGATGTTCTTTTAATGAAATGTGAAGCAAAAGTACGAAACGGAGAGAATGGAGACGCCGAACTGAACGAGGTAAGATCAAGAGTAAATGCTTCGGAAAGGACGGCTACGCTCCAAAACATTCTTGACGAACGCCTTCTTGAATTGGTATGGGAAGGATGGCGCAGGCAAGATTTAATTCGGTTCGACCAATATCATAGAGCTTATGATCAACGGCCTTCCTTACCGGGGGAGAAAAACCGGTTTACTACCGTATTTCCAATCCCGCAAAGCATACTTGATCTGAATCCGAATCTTACTCAAAATAAAGGATATAATTCATGAGAATGTTTCTTCAATCAATGATTTATGTTTAAATTATAATAAGGTTCAAGAGGCGTGGTGCTGTGGACTCTATTTGACTATAAAGCAGAAAAAAGAAAAGGTTGTCATCCCGACAACCAATCTTCATTGTTAACCTTAAATCTAATACCATGAAAAACACAGTACAAATATAAGGCTTTTATGTTATACAACATAACAATTAGCTGTTTTTTTACTTGACATTAACATCTTTTATCTTTTATGAATTTACTCCACATACAAGACCAATCCTTTAATATACTCTCCTTCAGGATGGTATATATCAATAGGATGATCAGGGGACTGAGTGATCTGATGCAAAATTCTCACACTTCTTTTCGATTGTGCGGCTGCACTGAAGATGGCTAATCGAAAGTTTTCTTTAGTTACCACTTGGGAACAAGAGAAGGTAAACAAAATACCTCCGGGCTTAATCTTGGAAAATGCAGCTGCATTTAACTTTTGATATCCCCTTAATGCATTTTTAAGTTGATTTCTATGTTTGGCAAATGCCGGAGGATCCAATACGATCAAATCATAATCATCCTCCATCTTCTCCATAAAGCGGAAAGCATCATCCGTAAATGAAGTATGCCTTGTATCTCCCGGAAAATTCAAGGCTACATTTTCATCAGTAATGGAAACGGCTTTCGAAGAACTGTCTACCGAATGTACGGTTCGGGCATTCCCTCGTAATGCATAACAAGAAAATCCTCCTGTATAACAAAACATATTCAATACCTTTCTTTCGCCGGCATACCTTTCCAACAAGGAACGGCTATCGCGCTGATCTACAAAAAAACCTGTTTTTTGTCCTTTCAACCAATCGATACGAAACTTCAATCCGTTCTCCAAAGCTATGGCAGAAACATTTTCGCCACCTTTCAAATATCCGTTTTCAGCCTCCAGTTCGGCTTTAAAGGGCAACGTTGTTTCCGATTTATAATAAACATGTCGGAGTTCTTCTCCCAGGACTTCACTCAAAGCCGAAACCAATTCTTCCCGAATCAGATGCATCCCTACGGAATGAGCTTGCATCACAACAGTACCGGCGTACATATCGGCAATCAAACCCGGCATTCCGTCTCCTTCTCCATGGACCAGCCGGTACGTATTATTGGTATCCGTGATCAATCCCAACCGGTTTCGGAGTTGATATGCTTTTCGAAAACGATTACACCAAAAAGCATGATCGATGGGTTCATTTGTAAAAGTCAATATCCTTACGGCAATAGTTCCGATCTGACAATGTCCTATTGCCAGAAAATTACCACGGGAATCATATACTTCAACCAATTCACCCTCTTGCGGAGCGCCATCCGCACGATCAATCGCTCCGGAAAATATCCACGGATGATACCGACGAACCGACTCCTCTTTCTTTTCTTTTAAATATAACTTATTTAATTTCATTTTCTATCTTTCTTAGCGGTGTGTTGTTTAGCAACAATTCTTTATAAATCATCAAACAGGCCCAAGCATCCAGCGCTGCATATTTTATTTGCGCTTCGGTTAACATTTCCGCCTCCCAATTCGTAAGTCGCTGACTCTTGGAAATTTTCTTTTGGAAAAGTAAAGCATACACTTTTTGCAAACCGATATCTTTTATTCCATACTCCGGAACAATAACCTGTAAATCTTCAAACCCTTGCGGATCCAATTTGATTCGTTTCTTTATAGCCATAAAATCATCTCGCAACGACAATCCTATTTTTTTAATTTCCGGATTGGATAACAATTCAATCAATGCTTGAGGAAATCCGATCAGGTTTAGACGAAACAAGAAACAACATTCTTCCGTAGCCAGCTGAAGCAAAGCTACCCGGTGAGAAACTCCTTTTTTATAAGCCGGTTTGGTTTCGGTATCAAAACCCAACAAGGAGAACCCGGACAAATAATTGATCGCTTCTTCTGCTTCTTCCGGTGTCCGGATTAATTTCACTTCGCCCGGAAACTCTTCCGGTTCCAATTGAGAAAGTTCTTCTTTTGTAATGTTTGCAGTTAACATAATCATGATGTAAAAACGTTCAATCCTCCAAGTTATATTTAAGGTAATGTAATGCCCGTAAAGCATTTACTGACTTTTGTCCCCAATATTCTTCAAAATTACGAATACACAGCACCAACGAATCATTCATTGTTTCTTTATGACCGTTTTTAAATACCCCGATAAAATTGCCCAGATCTTGATAAATATCAGCCAGATCTTCGGAAAGTTTTACGGCAACGGGAGTATCGCTCAAATGAATATCGGGATGAAATGTTTCCAAATACAAATCATCTTCTCCCAACAAATCGGCGATTCCGTTCGTTACATGCATATACATTTCTTCCGATACTTTATTTTCCAATTCTGAATCATAAAACTCTTCAATTTCGGGAATCAACGAAACATTCAAATACAGGAGGGGCAATATTTTACGAAGTTGGTCAATAAAAACCGTTTTTTCCCGGTTACTCGCATTTTCAACCAAAGCACAATATTCGAGAGAGGTTTTTACAAGATCAACAGTATATTGAGAAAATACAACTTCTTCCACAACAGGAGTAATTATTTATATTTTTAATTAT
>DAIQOU010000478.1:0-3969 GCA_036787725.1 Bacteroidales bacterium | reverse complement strand
AAATATTATTTAAATTATTCATTCTGTATATTAAATAATACCTACTTTTGAAGACGAATAAAGCGGCTTAAGCCGATCCGACGAATGAATTAAATTTCACTATTGAATATAACCTTTAATTAAAACGAAAAGGGAATGAAAACAAAAAGTTATGGTTTATTTATCCTCTTTGCAGGATTATTGTTGCTTAATTCATGTAACGGTCTTTCTCCTACCAATTATGAAAAATTTCCTCCGGGAGCAGATTTTGAGAAAGTGTTTAATGCTATGAAAGGAAATATGAAAGACAACCCTCAATTTTATGAAATGAAAGGGACATTCCGGATCAATTCTGCAAATTCAACTCCGCCTGCTTACATGGAAATAACCTATATCCCAGAAAACAATGAAGATACATTCTATGAATACACTTACAATATGGTGGATGCGCATTGGGCCGGTCCTCAACAGGTAACTCTTCATGAAGGCAATACTTCGGGAAGAAAGTTGGACCGTAATGAATTCAGTGATGTTTTATTTAAACGGGAAGACATGCCTGATTTCTCATTATTTGACAGTATGTACGAAAAAGCGCTTGAAGCTGCCGCTATGGGAGCGGATGGGTATGTAGTCGGCTTCGATATGAATAAATTTGAAGGAGAGGATAATTTCTTCATCACAGTATCGACCAAAGACATGAAAACGAAAAAAGCCGTCTTCTTTGACAAAACGGGAAATATGTTGAGAACAGATGATTTGTAAATAATTGTCAGATACAAGAAGATTCGGTTTCGGGATTGTTGCAATACAGAGTTGAATCCATGAATGGCGGATAAGTAAGAATGAAAAGATATAATCCATCCGAATTATAAAACAGAAAAGAAGGTGTCTCCCGGTCGTAATGAGACACCTTCTTTTTATTCGGATTACTTTTCCAAAAGGGCGACGGTACACCACAAGTAAGGACCTTGTCCGTGATAATCGCCGGTACGACGCGGACGGTCGTAATAATATTGTTTGTCGTTCTTTTTATTCGTTCCGACACAAACTTCTTTTACCGCTCCTTTTTCATCTATATAGGAAACTAAGGCCATCCAAGCTTTTCGGGCAGCGGGCGCATATTCTTTGGCATCCAACCAGCCGTTTTTAACTCCCGTAATGAATGCGAAAGTGAACATGGCGGATCCGGATGTCTCTGCCCAATATTCCGGTTCGTCAATCAATTGATTCCACATACCGGAAGGTTGCTGGTATTCTTTCAAACTCTTCATCATGGTTTGATAACCTTCCATAATACGCGGGCGGTCTTTGTGTTTTTTTGGTAAAACGCGAAGCAACTCGGCCATGCCTGCAGCCATCCACCCGTTTCCGCGCGCCCAATAGAACGGTACATCCGGTGCATGGTAGAAAAGGCCGTTGGGACGTTGCAGTTCATCCAAATACATGACCATTTCTTTCGCAGCCCGATCAATGTATTTCTTGTCTTTGGTTACTTTATAAGCTTGCATTTGTACAATGGTGATCATATACATATCATCAATCCACAAGCGTGTTTGCCACGAGTACCCTTTCTCAGCCCAAGCCTTTTCTTCCGGTTTTGCATCGCCGGGAACTTCCCATTGGGTATCGGCATAAGGCATGCCCAATTCCCTATATCGCTTATCTTTTGTTATTTGATAAAATTTCAAAGGAAGGCTCCCGAACATGTTCAAATCCACATGATTCATAATGGGCAACAGTTCTTTTTCTGTTGTAATTAAACGTTCCATCCTGTTTTGCAACGATGTAAGGAGTTCTTTATCTTTTGTTATCGCAGCAAAATCAAGCGATCCGTTCCAGTAAAACGTTTCCGGATAACCGATCCATTTCCCGGCATGGAGTGCATGCTTGCCATCGAGAAAGCGGTATGCCAAGCGTTTACCCACTTCTTCGGGAGTATATCCTTGCGGAAAGTCCTTCAGCATATCGGTTTGGGCAACTAACAGCTGAACAGGGAATAATAACAGTAGGATTATTTTTTTATACACGACTTTATTCTTTTACTTTTCCAATAGAGCAACCGCACACCAAAGATAGGGAGCCTGCCCGTGAAAATCACCGGCCAGGCGCGGACGGTCATAATAATATTGTTTATCATTCTTTTTACCTGTACCGAGACATACTTCGGTTACATTGTTTCTTTCATCGATATAAGGAATCATTGCCATCCAAGCTTTTCGGGCGGCCGGAGCATATTCTTTTGCATCCAACCATCCTTGTTTGATTCCTATAATAAATGCATAGGTAAACATAGCCGTTCCGGATGTTTCGGCCCAATAATCAGGCTCGTCAATCAATTGGTTCCACATACCGTTGGGTCGTTGGTGTTCTTTCAAACTTTTCATCATGGTATGATACCCTTTCATGATACGCGGGCGATCTTTGTGGTCTTCCGGCAGATCACGGAGCAAATCGGCCATACCTACAGCCATCCATCCGTCTCCGCGCGCCCAATAGAACGGAACATCCGGAGCGTGGTAAAACAGCCCGTTCGGACGCTGGATTTCTTCCAGATACAGTACCATTTCCTTGGCGGCACGATCCAGGTATTTCCGGTCGCCGGTCACTTTATATGCCTGAGCCTGTAATACGGTAATCATATACATATCGTCGATCCAAAGGCGTGTTTGCCAGGAATATCCCTTTTCCGCCCATGCTTTTTCTTCCGGTTTTGCATTTTCGGGTACTTCCCATTGGGTATCGGCATAAGCAATTCCCATGTCCCGGTACCGTTGATCTCCTGTTTGTTGATACAGCTCGAAAGCCAAGCTTCCGAACATATTGAAATCGACATGATTCATCGGAGGAAGAAGCGCCTTTTCTCTTGTAAAGAAAGGTTCGAATTTGTTTTGCAGTTGTTTAAGGAGTTTTTGATCCTTTGTTATCTTTGCAAATTTAAGGGCCCCGTTCCAAGTGCATACTTCTGCATAATGAATCCATCTTCCGCTATAAAGCTCGTGTCTTTCGTCTATAAAGTGATATGCTAACTGTTTGCCCACTTCTTCGGGAGTGTATCCTTTCGGAAATCCGGTTAATTCGGTTTGAGCCGATACAAGCCGGAAAGAGAAAAGGAGCAGTAACAGAAATAGTTTTTTATACATGATAATTGTTTTTTTGATTAGTTATTACTCACTATTAACCGGCTAAACCTGAATTCGGCCGATTAATAGTGATTAAAAAATATACCGATAACGGTTTAATCTACTCTGTCCTCATCAGCTACAGCGTCTTCCCACTTGTCCCATTTCGGAGTGTTCGGGTCATAGCCGTCGTAACCGTAGTTTTGGCTCAGTTCTCCTTGAGTGTTAGCAGTAATGGATGCATTAAAAATCGGCCAGTAGATATTCCTTTTATCCATGGTATAGTTGGGATTGCTGTTACCGGTGGCATCAATTTTTATGGGACCTTTGTTATACATGCTGTAATGTACAATGCGTTGATACCAGTAACTCCCGCCGTTGGGATCTGTACCGGTTTGTTTATCAAACGTTTCCAAGTCGTAGGTATTGCCCCATTCGTCGGGTCTTCCGCTGCGCGCCAAACAAAGCGATACGCGAGTTAGTTCCACATTACGCCATTCTTCCCAATACAATTCACGAGCCCGCTCATTCATAATATCACCGATGGTAACGTTTCCGGTATACAATTCGGAACAATTGGCCCGTTGTCTGATTATATTCAAGTCGTCTTTAATGGTCGGATCGCTCGGGTTGATGTAGAATTTGGCTTCTGCCCGAAGGAGGTATGCCTCTGCCAACCGGTAAAGATACCAATCGGCGATTCCTCCGTTGGTAGCACCTCTTAAACCATCGGACCCGCTTATATTAGCTTCATTGACCGGGTCATCTAAATAGAATTTGTAATGAGGAACATCATACCAACGGCGGATGGTGTCGCTGCACAACAGGTTTCCATTATCATCGAAAAGGGTGACAGGATTTCCGAATTCGG
>DAIQOU010000477.1:0-3971 GCA_036787725.1 Bacteroidales bacterium | reverse complement strand
AAGTTTCCCTGATAAAAGGGTCCCTAAATATCTACTCCGAAAAGAAAAATGAAACTATCCGGCCGGAACCGGGCTGCAAAGTTTTTTTATCCGACAATAAACTGCATAAAATAAAAATCAAGAATTACAATACTTTCTTATGGAAGGACGGGATCATTTGTTTTGATGATGAACCTATTCATAAAATGATTGCAAAATTGGAATTGTATTTTGATATTCGGATAATTGTTGAAAATAACCGGTTGGAATCAACCAAATATACGGGAAAATTCCGAACAAAAGATGGGATAGAACATATTTTGAGAGTTCTCCGGTTAAAAGAAAAATTCATTTACGAAAAGGATGATGACAAGAATATAATCATTATCCGATAACTAATTTTAATTATTAACCTTTTAATAATACGGCCTATGAAATAAATGATTAAAAAGCAAGCCGGAGAATGCGCTAACATTCATCCGGCCAAAAGTCAATACCAAATAAATACATTAAATTTAGTACCAACTAATACAGATTGTAAATTTATGAAAAATATTTTAGATAAGTACAGATACTTGTCAAAACCTATTAAGCAGGTATTTGTTTTAAAACCGACTCTGTGGCTGATCTTTGTCTTTTCTTTCGGCCCATTATTGAACGCAAAACTCTATCCCCAAGGACCTAAGATAACTATTTCCAACCGAAATACTACTTTTGAAGAAGTGCTGGCGGTTATTGAAAAGCAAACGGATTATCTTTTTGTTTATGATAAAAGTGAGGTTGATCCGAATCGCAAAATTACGGTTAATGAAAAAAACAAGACCGTTGAGGAAGTGATATCATCCTTACTTCAAAATACGAATATTGTGTATGCAATAGAAGGCAATAACATCATGTTAATGAAAGAAAATAAAGAGAATGTTACCTCACGACCGTCACGGCAAAATGTCAGGAAAAAACTTACCGGGGAGGTAACAGACCAAAACGGAGAGCCCCTTATTGGTGTAAACATTCTTGAAAAAGGGACTTCCAATGGAAGAATAAGCGATATAAACGGGAAATTTACGCTGGATATTGCCGGAAATAACTCGGTATTGGTATTCTCCTACATCGGATATATTACAAAAGAAGTTCGTGTCGGTAACTTGTCCGCTCTCCAAGTAATAATGGATGAAAACACACAGGAAATAGAAGAAGTGGTTGTTGTCGGATACGGGACTGTGAAGAAAAGTGACTTAACAGGCTCTGTTTCACAGATTACTACCGATAATTTTAATAAAGGAGTAAATTCTTCCATCGATCAGGCTATTATGGGCAAATCGGCCGGAGTTCAAATTCGGCAGACAACAGCAGAACCCGGAGGAGGAACATCCATTCGTATTCGGGGAGCCACTTCCATCACCGGAGGAAACGATCCTTTATATGTGATTGACGGTTTACCTATTGACAACAGAGCGACCATATCGGCCGGGGACGGAGCATTATTAGCTTATAATCCGAATATTAAGAATCCGTTAAGCTTACTCAATCCCAATGATATAGAATCCATAGAGATACTGAAAGATGCTTCTGCAACAGCTATCTATGGTTCAAGAGGAGCTAACGGGGTCATTTTAGTCACCACCAAAAAAGGATTAAAAGGCCGTACATCCATTGAATTCAGCTCCAACATCGGAGTACAACAAGTGATGAAAAAATACGATGTTTTAGGTGCTCAGGAGTATATGTCCGTTCTAAACAGGCTTTCTGTCGAAACCGGCGGTAACCCGATTTTTACTCCCGAGTTCATGGGTGCGACAGGCAACGGTACCAATTGGCAGGATGAAGTTCTTCAAACCGCTAATGTACAAGATTATAATATTTCATTCAGAGGAGGGAATGAGCAAATGAATTATTATGTATCCGGTAATTACTTTAACCAACGAGGGGTGGTGAAGAACAGCGGTATGGAAAAATATAACCTGAAAATCAATTTGGAAGCCCGGTTAAATTCGCGCCTCAGTTTTGATGTAAATCTAAATACCGGTGTTGTAAATGACGATGCGGCAGTAACCGGATCAACCTATAATGAAAAAGGAGGGATTATCTATTCTTCCGTATTTTACGATCCGACCATCCCGGTTAGAGACAAAAACGGAGATTATTCAACCTCCAACGATCTGCTATTACCCAATCCGGTTACGGTATATAAAGGTATTATGAATAAAATACAAACCGACCGAACGTTTGGAAGCATCACTTTCAATTATAAAATAGCCGAAGGGTTGACTACCGCTCTTAACTTGGGAACAGACCGGCAAACCGTCCGGAAAGACACTTATAATTCTAAAATAACTTTCACCGGAAAATCAGCAAACGGCGCTGCCTATATAAATACGCTGCTCCGTTCCAATATGCTTGCAGAATATACTTTATCGTATATGAAAAAATTCAAGAAAATTCACACTATTTCTGCCATGGGAGGCGCCACCTATCAGAAATTCTCAGACAGAGGTCAAGTTTCCGGTGTCAATGATTTTCCAACAGATGTTCTTTCTACCGATAACTTGGGGTTCGGCAATAAGGATGAAGCTTATGTAGGAAGTCATAAGGTGGAAAACGCCCTGCTTTCTTTCTTGGGAAGGGTCAATTATAATTTAATGGATAAATACCTTTTAACAACCACTATCCGGGCCGACGGTTCTTCCAGATTCGGCAAAAATAACCGATTTGGTTATTTCCCATCCTTTGCTTTTGCATGGAAGTTGCAGGAAGAAGAATTTATCAAGGATTTATTCAGCGAGATGAAATTTAGAGCCGGTTGGGGATTGACAGGAAATCAAGAAATTGGAAATTACAATTCCTTAGCCACCTATAATTCCATCGGTTCGGCTGTTTTTAATGGTGCACAAAGTACCGCAACGGGTCCTTCTCGCCTACCGAACCCCGACCTTAAATGGGAAACAACAGAGCAATACAATATAGGAGTGGATGTCGGCATATTTCAGGGCAGGATCACCGGCAGCCTGGACTTTTTCATTAAAAACACAAGAGATATGCTTATAAATTTGCCTCAACCGTTATCCGGCGGGTACAATACAAAACTGATGAATGTCGGAAAGATGAGGAACAGAGGGTTTGAGGCTGTCATTAACTCCTGGAATATTTCCACACGGGATTTCAAATGGACCACCGGTTTGAATTTTTCGGCAATAAAGAACAAAGTATTGGATATCGGAGGCCTTGATCGCATAATTATGGGATGGGTTCCCGAAGCGCAGGCGGATGGAACCATCATTCAAGCCGGCTTGCCTTTGAATTCTTATTATGGCTTTAAGATAACCGGTATTTTTCAAACGGACGAGCAAATTGCCAATTCCGTTCAGCCCAATTCAAAACCGGGTTATCCGATCTTTCTGAATGCAGAAGACGACGGAGAAATAAATAACGACGACCGGGTTGTATTGGGAAACCCTTTTCCCGATTTCACATTTGGATTTAATAATACATTTCGATACAAGGACTGGGGACTCTCCATCAATATAAACGGACAATACGGAAGCGAACTTCTGAATGCCACCACTATCGGTTTTATGTATCCCACCAACTTCAGGCGTAACAGAAGTGCCCGGCAAATAAATGACCGATGGACCCCCGAGAACCCGTCGGCTAAATGGCCCTCGGGCACTAATCCGACGGCTTATGGCGGGGGAAAAATCAATAGCCTGGCAGTGGAAGATGCATCCTATCTGAAACTCCAAGCGGTACAGCTAAGTTATACCGTTCCGGTAAATAAAATCAATTACATTTCGTCCGTCCGATTGAGTCTGACAGGAGAGAATCTATTTATTCTGACCAACTACAAAGGGATGAATCCGGATGCCAATCTATACGGACGAAGTAATTTTCAGTATGATTTCATGTCTTATCCGTTGGCAAGAACATGGTCATTCGGAGTAAATATTTCATTTTAAAAATAAAATATTATGAAACGATTTATATTAAAAGCAGTC
>DAIQOU010000476.1:0-3974 GCA_036787725.1 Bacteroidales bacterium | reverse complement strand
TATTATCGGAATGGATAAGCCGCTATTTGGGATTATCCAAACAACCGGAACGTTGTCGACACTTTGTCGGTTATTCTTCTTCATTGATCTATGTATTGTATTTGATAAAAGCGTTGCTTCCTCACCTCTTCTTTTTAGATCTGTTCTTACTCTATACGGTTTACATCATTTGGGAAGGAGCAGGAATTTACCTTAAAATAGATGAGAAAAAAAAATTAAGTTTTACCATTGGCGCAAGCCTTATTATTTTGCTCTCTCCTTATCTGATCCGTCTCATCCTTTTCCTTACCATGCCGGGAATGAGATAATAAAATAAAATGATTTTTTATATTACCTTTGTTCTTTAATCTGAAGGGTAATGAATGCAATCAACATAAAGAATAAACGTGCTTCGTTTGATTATGAATTCGTTGAAACATTTACGGCAGGCATTGTACTGACGGGAACGGAAATCAAATCCATACGCTTGGGAAAAGCAAGTTTGACAGATACATTTTGTTATATAATTAACCGGGAATTGTGGGTGAAGAATATGTATGTTGCCGAATATTTTTACGGTACTTACAATAATCATCAGGCACGACGCGAACGTAAGCTTTTGCTTGGCCGGAAAGAATTGAATAAAATAGAACGTTTATCTCGAGATACGGGATTTACTGTTGTTCCGACCCGTTTGTTTATTAACGAAAGAGGATTGGCCAAACTGGTTATTGCCGTGGCGAAAGGAAAGAAAGAATATGATAAGCGGCAGTCTATCCGAGAACGGGATGATAAACGGGATATGGATCGCGCTTTTAAAAGGTGATTTGTTTTGATCTCTGAAAAGATATCTCTCCTTATAAAATATGCAAAATAAGAAATGCAGTGTGTTAAAGATTGATTAGTGATATATAAACTTATCCATGCTTGATTTATTAAAAAACAGAATTCTCATCCTTGATGGTGCGATGGGAACAATGATTCAGCGTTATAATTTGACAGAAGAAGATTACCGGGGAGGCCGGTTTCAACAATTGCCCGGAGCAGTGAAAGGCAATAATGATATGCTTTCGGTTACTTGTCCGGATATAATCCGGGAGATTCATTCTTTATATCTGGGAGCCGGCGCCGATATAATAGAAACCAACACGTTCAGTTCCAATCGGATTTCTATGGCTGATTATGGGATGGAGTCGTATGTTCGTGAATTAAATCTTGCCTCGGCTCTTGTGGCAAGAGAAGCGGCAGACCGTTATACGAAGCTTACTCCCGACAAGCCCCGGTTTGTAGCCGGATCGGTGGGACCTACCAATAAAACGGCTTCTTTGTCTCCGGATATATCCGATCCGGCATTGCGCGGAGTTACTTTCGATGAGTTGGCTCTTGCTTTTAAAGAGCAAATGGCTGCATTGATGGAAGGAGGAGTGGATGTATTGTTAATAGAAACTTGTTTTGATACCTTGAATGCCAAGGCCGCTCTTTTTGCGGCCGGAGAAGCGGCCAAGGAAGTGGGGAGGGAAGTGCCTCTTATGCTTTCTTTTACGATTGCCGGAAAGAGCGGTCGATTGCTTTCCGGTCAGACGTTGGCAGCGGCGCTGACTTCGGTTGAACACGTCCCGTTGTTGTCTGTCGGATTGAATTGCTCGTTCGGAGCATCGGATATGAAGCCTTTTTTGAAGGAAATCAGTCGGTTGGCCCCCTATTTTGTTACAGCTTATCCCAATGCCGGTTTGCCGGACAGTTTGGGGCAATATACTGAGACTCCCGAAAAAATGGCGACCCGGTTGAAAGAGTATATTGATGAGGGATTGGTGAATATTCTGGGCGGATGTTGCGGAACTACGCCCGACCATATTGCTCAATACGTTTCCTTAGTGAAAGGGGCAACGGTGCGAAAACCGGCAAAACCTTCTCCCGATTTGCATCTTTCCGGATTGGACGATTTGCTTATTGCGCCGGAAAGTAACTTTATTAATATTGGCGAACGTTGCAATGTGGCGGGATCTCGTAAGTTTTTACGACTTATCAAAGAAAAAAAATACGAAGAGGCGTTGGAAATTGCCCGTAAACAAGTGGAAGACGGAGCCTTGATATTGGATATAAATGTGGATGACGGTTTATTGGATGGAGTGGGGGAAATGACGCATTTTCTGAATTTAATGGCTTCCGAACCCGATATAGCACGTGTTCCCGTCATGATTGACAGTTCCGATTGGAATATTATAGAAGCAGGACTGAAATGTGTACAGGGTAAATCCGTAGTCAATTCCATCAGCTTGAAAGAAGGAGAAGAAGAATTTTTAAGAAAAGCCAAGTTGATTCGTACTTACGGAGCGGCGGTCGTTGCTATGGCGTTCGATGAACAAGGTCAGGCAGATGTATTCCGGCGTAAAATCGAAATTTGTGAACGGATGTATCGGCTATTGATAGAAAAAGCCGGATTTCAACCGTCGGATATTATTTTTGACCCCAATGTATTGGCGATAGCTACCGGAATGGAGGAGCATGCCGGTTACGGATTGGATTTTATCCGTACGGTAGAATGGATCAAAGAGCATTTACCGGGTGCCAAAGTGAGTGGTGGGGTTAGTAATTTGTCTTTTTCTTTTCGAGGAAATAATTATTTAAGGGAGGCTATGCATGCTGTATTTCTTTACCATGCTGTTGGGAAAGGGATGGATATGGGAATTGTGAATCCGGCTGCGGCAGTTACCTATGAAGATATTCCCCCGGCATTGTTATCTCTGATAGAAGATGTGATATTTAACCGTGATCCGGATGCTCCGGAAAAACTGATGGAATATGCCCGGCTGCATAGCGGGGAAGAAAATGCACAAAAAGAAAACCATTCCGAAGATTGGAGAAAATTGTCGGTAGAAGAACGGTTACAATATGCCCTGATAAAAGGGATCGGCGAATACATGGAAGCGGATATTGCCGAAGCGTTGGGCTTATATTCTAATCCGGTGGATATTATCGACGGACCGTTGATGTCTGGCATGAATAAGGTCGGAACTCTTTTTGGAGAAGGAAAAATGTTTTTACCGCAGGTGGTGAAAACAGCCCGTACGATGAAGAAAGCGGTGGCAATTTTACAGCCGGCAATAGAAGCTTCACGAAGCGATTCGGAAGCCAAGGCCGGTAAAATACTGATAGCAACCGTAAAAGGGGATGTACATGATATCGGAAAAAATATTACGGGAGTGATTTTGTCTTGTAATAATTATGAAATTGTCGATTTAGGGGTAATGGTTCCTCCGGAAGAAATTGTGAAAAGGGCAGTAGAGGAAAATGCCGATATTATCGGATTGAGCGGGTTAATCACTCCTTCTCTCAAAGAAATGTGTCGGGTGGTTGCCGAATTGGAAAAAGCAGATTTAGAAGTTCCTGTATTGATTGGTGGCGCCGCTACTTCCAAATTGCATACAGCATTGAAAATTGCTCCCTTGTATTCCGGTGCCGTTATACAAGTAAAGGATGCATCACGAGCCGTTCCCGTAGCCACACGGTTGTTGGGAGACAAAAAAGAAGAATTTATTTCCGACATAGCATCCGAGTATGCCGAACTGAGGAAAAAACGATCGGCTTCCGAAACATTGGTCTCATTTAATGAAGCGAAAGCCCGACCTTTTGTGCCGGATTGGTCCGGTTATATTCCTCCGGTACCTTCTTTTACAGGAAATAAAGTGATAGAATATATTTCGGTAAAGGAACTGATCCCCTACATCGATTGGAAGTTCTTTTTTACAGCATGGAAGTTATCTGCCCGTTATGAAAGTGTTACGGGAGTTGTGGGGTGTGCCTCCTGTGAATTGGGCTGGATTAATTCTTTTCCGGCAGAAGAAAAGGAGAGAGCGGAAGAAGCGTTGAAACTTTATAAAGATGCTTTGCGTATATTGGAAAGTTGGGTGCGGGAAGACTTGAAAATGATAAAAGCTGTGGTTGGATTTTATCCGGCCGAGCGTAGGGAAGAAGGAATTCAAATTGACGGCCGG
>DAIQOU010000475.1:0-3984 GCA_036787725.1 Bacteroidales bacterium | reverse complement strand
CCAAAGACGGAACCTCAGGCTGCACGGCTCAAGCGTGCAGCCTGAGAGATGGTTATAAAGAACTGAAAGAAGCCGGATATGAAGTGCTGGGAGTCAGCGTGGATGATCAAAAATCTCATCTGAAGTTTATCGAAAAAAACACATTACCCTTCGACCTGATTGCGGATACAGACAAAGAATTGGTAACTAAGTTTGGAGTATGGGGCGAAAAAAGTATGTATGGAAGAAAATACATGGGAACTTTCAGAACTACATTTCTGATTAATAGCGAAGGTGTTATCGAGAACATCATCGAACCTAACCGGATAAAAACAAAAGATCATGCTAACCGGATCTTAAATTATAAATAACATGGCAGAAAAAAAAGAAAAAAACTCAGAACTCGATTTTGACAAGAGTGCCCCGAATGCCGAAAAACTAAAGGCATTACGAGCCGCAATGGACAAAATAGAAAAAAGCTACGGGAAAGGATCCATCATGAAAATGGGAGATGACATGGTGGAAGAAGTAAGTGTAATCCCTACAGGATCTATCGCTCTGAATGCTGCATTGGGTGTGGGCGGATATCCTCGCGGTAGGGTTATCGAAATTTACGGACCTGAATCTTCAGGAAAAACAACATTGGCAATCCATGCGATAGCAGAGGCTCAAAAGGCCGGAGGAATTGCTGCTTTTATTGATGCCGAACATGCATTCGACCGATTCTATGCGGAAAAATTGGGTGTAGATATCGAAAACTTGTGGATTTCCCAACCGGATTCGGGTGAACAAGCGTTAGAGATTGCAGAACAACTGATTCGCTCCTCTGCGATTGATATTGTAGTGATCGATTCGGTAGCTGCATTAACCCCAAAAGCAGAATTGGAAGGCGAAATGGGCGAATCTAAAATGGGACTTCAGGCACGCCTGATGTCGCAAGCGTTGAGAAAACTGACCTCAGCAATCAGTAAAACAAATACAACTTGTGTATTTATCAACCAATTAAGAGATAAAATAGGGGTTATGTTCGGTAATCCCGAAACAACTACCGGAGGTAATGCTCTTAAGTTTTATGCTTCCGTAAGGTTGGACATCCGAAAAGGAACCCCCATTAAAGATGGAGAAGAAGTAAAAGGAAATCAAACTCGTGTAAAAGTAGTAAAGAACAAAGTAGCTCCCCCTTTCCGGAAAGCGGAATTCGATATTATGTTCGGTGCAGGAATCTCCCGGGAAGGAGAGATTATTGATTTGGGAGCCGATTTGGATATTGTTAAAAAAAGCGGCTCGTGGTACAGCTATAAAGATACTAAATTGGGCCAAGGACGGGAAGCCGCCAAAGAATGTGTAAGGGACAATCCCGAATTGGCAGAAGAACTGCAACAATTGATAGCGGAAGCGCTAAAAAATAAGCATTAATTAAGAACCCGGCCTGTTTCTCCCTCCGGAAAAACAGGCTTTTTTTGTCCCCGGAAATCATTTTTATTTGAAATAATCAGCAGTAACATGGCATCTCAAAATTGGAAAAAACAAATCCGGCCGGTATATCGTTCGTTGGAAAAACGAGAGTTAAAAAATGCGTTTGACTTTTTGAAAGATTCTATTCAAAAAGCAGGAAACTGGCAATCGGAAGAAACATTAAACGAACTGGAAAATACCTACAAATTGATGTTGGGATATCTTCAGGAAGGAATAAAAGATCCGGCCGTAAATAATATCTATCGCAATTTACAACGAGATATTTATAAACTCACCGATATGCATGCCGTAAATTTCCTTTCCAAAAATGCATCCGGCCTTTTTTTTGAGAAAAAGAGAACCTTTAACCTATCCCATACGGACAATGACCTCATTCAACCGCTCCGGATATTGGAAGAACTGAATGGCAAAATATTATTGAACAATCTGCTGGAAGACTCCGGAAAATCAAACTTCGAGAAAGAAAGAGAAACGCAGGAAATCGAATTGTTTAACCGAATATGGCTGAGCAATAAATTTACTTCGGAAGAAAGAAAAGAGTTTCAACGTTTCATTGCCGATCACACCTGTCCTCTTTCCTCCAAATGCTTGGTCGTATCGGCTTTGATGCTGAATTTGCAAAATATATTCGACGAAAACAAAATACTGATGTTGTTTGATATTTGCGAAAACACCAATGAAGAAGTCGGACAACGGGCGTTGATAAGTTTATTGATCGTCTTACAGAAATACGATGCCCGACTTGATTTATATCCGGAAATACAAAACCGGTTGTTGCTGCTTTGTGAGAATAAATCTTTTGTTGTAAATATACGAGACATTATCCTGCAATTTATTTTAAGTAAAGAAACAGAAAAAATAACTCGAAAGATTACGGAAGAGTTATTGCCTGAAATGAAAAAGATAAATCCGATACTCAGTAAAAAGATACGGCTCGAAGATCTGATGAATGAGTCCGGATTGGATGATAAAAATCCGGAATGGCAAAACATTATTGAAGAAACAGAACTGGGTGATAAATTAAAGGAATTCTCCGAACTGCAAATGGAAGGAGCCGATGTATTGCATTCTTCTTTTGCACATTTGAAAACCTACCCTTTTTTTAATGAAATCAGTAACTGGTTCTTGATCTTCTCTCCTACTCATTCGACGTTCGGAAACGAAAAACCGACTCGATTGGGAGAGACAATTGCTTCTTCTCATTTCTTATGCAATTCGGATAAATATTCATTATATCTGAGTGTAAAACAAATGCCGGAAGCTTATCAACAAATGATTGCAACTCAATTTGAAGCCGAAAATACAGCTTTAAAAGAAATGCAGTCGGGCGAATTGGCAACCAATGAGTCCGGAAAAAGGAAACATATTATTAATCAATATCTCCACGATCTCTACCGCTTTTTCAAACTCTTCCCTAGAAAAGAGGATTTTGAGGATATTTTTGAATTCAAACCGGAATTCTACCAAACCCGTATTATCGGCGGATTAATGGCCGACCGGGAAAGCCTCGGTATCATAGGTGAATATTATTTTAACCGGAATTATTTCAGAGAAGCCGGTGAAATTTTTGATAAATTATTGTTAACCGATCCTCGCAACGATACACTGTATCAAAAAAAAGGATATTGTTTGCAAATGACCGGAAATACAGAGGATGCGCTGGATGCTTACCTGAAAGCCGAACTTATAAATGCATCCAATACATGGACGTTGAAAAAGATAGCTTCTTGTTATCGATTGTTGAAAAAGCCGGAATTAGCATTGGAATATTACCGCAAAGTGGAACAAATCACTCCCGACAATTTGATGGTACAATTAAATATCGGCCATTGTTATTTAGAGTTAAAGGACTATTCCGAAGCGCTTAAGTGTTATTTCCGGGTAGAATACCTCGATCTGAAAGGAAATCGTGCATGGAGACCCATTGCCTGGTGCTCTTTTCTTACGGGCAAATATCAACAAGCAGAGGATTATTTTGACAAAATAATAGCTGCCGGAAAACCGGATGCTTCCGATTTCCTGAATGCCGGACATGTTCAATGGGCCGGTAATAATATTAAGAAAGCCATCGATTTCTATACTCGGTCAATCAAAACAGGATCGGTGTCTCAATTTACGGAAGCGTTTCGAAACGATATACCTGACTTACTCCGCGCCGGGGTCAACCCCGAAGAAATACCCCTTATTTTGGATAAAGTAAAATATAATGCTGCTTAAATGAAGGTGGTTATATACAACCAAGACACGAAAGAGGAAGGCGCGAAGGAAAAAAGGTTCGAAGGGAAATGTTATGGAAAACTGATCCCAATCTGAAATGGAGGCACCAAAGGGAAATGTCATTAAGCTAAAGACAGTGTCATAAAAAGCTATGCAGCCAACGGTTACCGATGTTTCCGCCTTCTCTTACCGGCAATATTTTCCTGAATTCAGCCGCAGATTGAGTTAAATTCCCCAACAACACCCTCCTTTTGCCTTTCGCGCTTTCCACCTTTCTTCCCTTCGCGCTTTTCTCTTTCGCCCTTTCTTCCC
>DAIQOU010000810.1:0-1210 GCA_036787725.1 Bacteroidales bacterium | reverse complement strand
AAATGGAAAGATTTTTATAACATTGCGCTCCTTAATTAATATAATTAACATTATGAAAGAAAAAATTCTTGTTACCGGAGGAAGCGGATATATTGGCTCTCATACAGTGGTAGAACTTCAAAATGCAGGTTATGAGGTTGTTATTATTGATAATCTTTCCAATTCCAATGCTGAGGTGGTAGATGGTATAGAAAGAATTACCGGAATTCGCCCGATTTTTGAAAAGTTGGATTGCAATGACATGCAAGGATTACGGAATTTGTTTGAAAAAAACAAAGGAATAAAGGGCATCATTCATTTCGCAGCCAGTAAAGCTGTGGGAGAATCTGTTCAAAAACCGTTGTTATATTATAGAAATAATATTGTTTCTTTGTTGAATTTGTTGGAACTGATGCCGGAGTATGGAGTCGAGGGAATTGTATTTTCTTCTTCCTGTACAGTGTATGGTCAACCGGATGTTTTACCTGTGGACGAAAATGCACCAATTAAACCGGCATTGTCTCCGTATGGCAATACAAAACAAATAAATGAAGAGATTATTCGGGATGCGATCTATTCGGGATGCCCTTATAAAGGAATTATTCTTCGCTATTTTAATCCTATAGGAGCACATCCTTCGGTAGAAATAGGAGAATTGCCGAATGGTGTACCTCAAAATTTAGTGCCGTTTTTGACTCAAACAGCTATCGGTATTCGGGAGCAATTAAGTGTTTTCGGGGACGATTACGATACTCCGGACGGCTCTTGTATTCGAGATTATATTAACGTGGTTGATTTAGCCAAAGCACATGTAACGGCTATCGATCGTTTATTGTCCGGTAAAACAAAAAAAGATTTGGAAATATTTAATTTAGGTACCGGGAGAGGCCTTTCGGTGTTGGAATTAATTCGAACTTTTGAGAAAGTTACAGGTGTAAAAGTGAATTATAAAATTGTAGGCAGACGGGAAGGAGATATCGAACAAGTATGGGCAAATCCTGATTTTGCAAATAAAGAGTTGGGATGGGTTGCCAAAGAAACAACAGAAGCAACTCTTGATTCTGCTTGGAAGTGGCAAGTAAAATTGAGAGAAAAGGGAATTATGTAATAATAATATAAGTGATGTATACAGGAAAACAACTAAACCAAATTATTAAGCAGGTATTATTCATTTTACTGTTACTGGGTCTTTTTGGCTTGATTATTCAAGAAGTCAGTTATTTTCTTAGTT
>DAIQOU010000474.1:0-3994 GCA_036787725.1 Bacteroidales bacterium | reverse complement strand
CCAACGCCGATGTCTTTGCAAATGAGAATCAGTTTTATTATTGTAATCTAAAATAATTAAATCTATGAAAAGATGGGGAAAACATACTCAAATCTCTCATTTTGTTCATTGGGAACAGATAGGGCTAGCAATTATTGAATGCCAAAGAAGTAATCTCTTTGATGAAAATGCTGGACGGATACAGGGTTAATCCGATACAATTATAGTCCATGTTTTAAAGCATTTTCAGACATTGTCGAAAGGTATTATGCCAAATATCTTTGTCGGTATAATATAAAAATATACTGAAACGATCTAAAACTGTGAAAAACAGGAAAACTCAATGACAACTGCCTTTCTTTTTTTGGACACTTAGATTTAATACTATAAAGCACCTATGAATAACGTCAGCTTCAAAGAAATTGTGGCATCAATGGTGTCAGGAAATCATCAGACTTTCAGAGTATTCTATGATCTTTATTATTTGAAAGTTTATCGGTTTGTGCATTACTTCCTACCCAACTCACATGATTGTGAGACTGTGGTGTCGGATGTTTTTTGCATTGTATGGGAAAAACGCCAGCTATTGGAAAAGGTGGAAAATATAGAGGCCTATCTGTATCAAATCAGCAGGCACGAATCTTTCCATTATATAAAGAAGAAAAAAGATGAGGCTCTTGTATCTATCGATGAGATATTGGTAGACCTTCCTACTGTATCTCAATCGGTGGAAGATGCAATGACCGAAAACGAGATGATGGAGGTTTATGAATTTGCCATTGATAAATTGCCCGAACGGTGCAAAAATGTTTATCTGATGGTATGCGAGCAGAAACTCTCCCACAAAGAAGTATCTGAGATCATGGGAATCACTCCGGGAACCATTGAAATACAGATGAATATTGCTATAAAAAAAATAATCAACGTCGTGAAAACTCATTATCCCAAATTAATGAACCACGGACGATAAACCAATTAATATAAAAATAAGATTAGCGTTATGTTTAAAAATTATTTCTTATCTACAGCCGTTTTTCTCTGTCTCACTCTTTCCCTTTATGCCCAGGATCATGTTCCGGTATATCTGGATTCAAACAAACCCATGGAGGAAAGGGTGAAGGATGCCCTTTCGAAAATGACGCTGGAAGAAAAAGTAAAACTCTGCCATGCACAAAGTAAATTCAGTAGTGCAGGTGTTCCCCGGCTGGGTATTCCCGAATTATGGATGAGCGACGGGCCACATGGTATACGCCAGGAAATACAATGGAACTCCTGGGCTCATGCCGAATGGACAAACGACTCCTGTACCGCATTTCCGGCTCTGACCTGTCTGGCGGCGACCTGGAATCCCGATATGTCGGCCATGTATGGTAAAGCCATAGGCGAAGAAGCCCGTTACCGCAAGAAAGATGTCTTATTGGGTCCCGGCGTGAACATATACCGTACGCCACTCAACGGGCGTAATTTCGAATATATGGGCGAAGACCCTTACCTGGCTTCGATCATGGTTGTTCCCTACATCCGCGAAGTACAAAAGAATGGCGTTGCCGTCTGTGTTAAACATTACGCTTTGAATAATCAGGAATTATGGCGTGGACATATTGATGTCGACCTCAGCGACCGGGCATTGTATGAAATCTATCTTCCTGCCTTCAAAGCAGCCGTTATCGAAGGAGGTGCATGGAGTATTATGGGGGCCTACAATAAATACCGGGGCGAACATTGTTGTCATAACAACATATTGCTGAACAAAATCCTGAAAACTGACTGGAATTTCGACGGATGTGTCATTACCGACTGGGGTGGAGCTCACGATACCCGTGAATCCGTATTTAACGGATTAGACATTGAAATGGGTACCTATACCAACGGCCTGACCACCGAATCCAAGTACACATATGATTATTACTATTTAGCCAATGCCTATCTCAAAGGATTAAAAGACGGTACATACCCCATCAGTACACTGGACGATAAAGTAAGTCGTATTCTACGCCTTATATTCCGTACAGTGATGGACCGCAACCGTCCGTGGGGATCGTTTGCCTCTGAAGATCACTTCGATGCCGCCCGTACCATTGCAGAAGAAGGCATTGTATTGCTGAAAAACACTTCGGTAACGAAGAAAACCTCTCCATTGCTTCCTATCGATGCATCAAAATACAAAAAAATACTCGTTGTAGGCGAAAATGCCACCCGTAGCCTGACCAAAGGCGGAGGTTCGTCCGAACTCAAAGTGAAAAAGGAAACTTCTCCGTTAACCGCTTTACAAGCATTGTACGGTGATAAAATTATACACGCTCAAGGCTATGAATCCGGTCGTGCAAGATACGAAGGAATAGATATTATTCCTGCCGAAACCGTAGAGTCCTTACGCAATGAAGCTATTCAAAAAGCCAAAGAAGCCGATCTGGTGATTTATGTAGGTGGATTAAATAAAAATCACAAACAGGACTGTGAGGCCGGTGACCGCGCATCTTATGAATTGCCTTTCGGACAAAATGAATTAATTGAAGGTATCCTCAAGGTTAATCCTCATATGGTCATGGTTCTATTAAGTGGAAATGCGGTTGAAATGCCTTGGGTGAACCGGGTTCCGGCTATTATGCAAGGATGGTATTTGGGTAGTGAAGGTGGAAACGCTCTGGCGAACGTGCTGAGTGGAAAAGTTAATCCGAGCGGAAAACTTCCTTTCTCCTTCCCGGTGAAACTGACAGACATTGGTGCACATGCTTTCGATCAGTTATCCTATCCGGGCGACAGCATCAAACAGGTATATAAAGAAGATATTTTTGTAGGCTATCGTTGGCTTGATATGCAAAACCTGAAACCGCTGTTCGGCTTCGGACACGGGTTGAGCTATACTTCTTTTGAATACGGAAAGCCTTTGGCCGATAAGAAAGTGATGGAAGCCGATGGAAATATTAAGTTTAAAGTAAAAGTTAAGAATTCGGGTAATTGCGCAGGTAAAGAAGTGGTACAATTGTACATTAAAGATAAGAAATCATATCTTCCACGTCCCGTAAAAGAATTGAAAGCGTTCCAAAAGATCACTCTGGCTTCTGGCGAAGAAACAGAAATAACCTTTACGATTGATAAGAGCGCATTGAGCTTTTACGATGATGTAAAACAAATATGGATAGCCGAAGAAGGAGATTTCGAAGCCCTGATTGGAGCTTCTGCAAATGATATCAGAGGAGTAGTGCCGTTTAAATTAAAATAATGATTTCCTAAGATGAAAAGATTAAAAATTCTTCTGACAATTCTTTTAATACATCATGCAGTGTTTGCCCAGACTTCAAAAGAGATTCCTGTCTATAAGCAAACCGGAGCGACAATAACCGAGCGTGTAATGGATTTGCTTTCCCGTATGACTGTGGAAGAAAAGATCCATCAACTCAATCAATATATTCTCGGATTGAATACCAATGTCAACAATACGGGCGAGACCGTTGAAAACGTTCCTCCCGGTATTGGGTCATACATCTATTTCAATAGCGATGTTGCCCTCAGAAATCAGGCACAGCGCCGGGCTATGGAAAACTCCCGTTTAGGCATTCCCATTCTATTCGGATTCGATGTTATACATGGTTTCCGTACGATTTATCCAATTCCTTTAGCACAAGCCTGTTCCTGGAATCCGGAATTGATACGTCAAACGTCTGCAATGGCCGCACGTGAGTCTCGTATGTCGGGAGTTGATTGGACATTTTCGCCGATGATCGATGTCGCACGCGACGGACGTTGGGGTAGGGTAGCCGAAGGATATGGTGAAGACCCTTATACCAATGCCGTTTTTTGTGCAGCTTCCGTACAAGGATATCAGGGCGATAACCTTTCCAGTCCCTATCATGTAGCTGCCTGTCTGAAACATTTCGTTGGTTATGGCGTATCCGAAGGTGGCCGGGATTATACAGCTACGGATATCTCCCGTCAGGCGCTTTGGGAAACTTACCTTCCACCTTATGAAGCCGGCATAAAGGCCGGAGCTGCTACCGTGATGAGTTCTTTCAAC
>DAIQOU010000063.1:0-14887 GCA_036787725.1 Bacteroidales bacterium | reverse complement strand
GGGAGAGATAAAGTGTAAGTCAGTTCAATAATCCCAATGCCGACGCATATTTTACTGCTTCCATTGAATTGCCTACATCCGGCTTTTCCAATAATGAATAGTCTAAATCAGCTTCATTAAAAACCTGTAAAGATATAAGTCTGCGATATTCCTCTATCAAATTTTCCATTCTTAAATTAATGATAAATCAGTATTGTGATTATGTTGTCGTGTTCGTTTCTTTACCACGGTAAAATTAAGTAAAAAATGATGAAGAAAATTCCGATAATCCTATTATTAAATGTATTTTTAAACGGTATACTGCTTGCGCAGCCCACTCAAAACATTCGGGGTATGGTTTTGGACCGGGTTTCCTCCGACCTTCTTGAATATCAACGGTAACCGTTCGCGGACGCCAATTTTCAACCGGAACGTCTACAGACAATACAGGCAGTTTTCTTATTAAAAATGTACCTGTCGGAAGATACGACATTGAAATTACTTATGGGCCGGCCACCTCTTTCGCCGGAGTCACAAGCAGTATCGGAAACAACGGAATCGTAGTTCGAGGCAATGCTCCCAAGTTTCTGCGATGGAGATTGGAAGATGTAGAAATTCCGAATCCCAACCATTTTGCCGAAGTAACCGGTTTCGGAGGAGGAGGACTTACTGCATTAAGCAGCCAGGTATTGGGTAATTCCGATTTTCTTACGGGAGCATTTCCTGCCGAATATACGAATGCTCTCTCGGGTGTGTTCGATATTAATTTACGCAAAGGAAATAATCAAAAACGGGAAAATACATTGCAACTCGGACTGATAGGAATAGATATAGCCTCCGAAGGTCCTTTTAAAATAAGGAAGTAATTCCTCCTATATCTTCAATTACCGTTATTCCACATTGGCTTTGCTCTCTGCTCTTATGCCCGATGATGCTGAAGGTACCAACTATCAAGACTTATCTTTCAAACTCTACTTTCCTACTGCGAAAAACGGAACTTTCTCTTTATGGGGGCCGGGACAGATCGACCGATCGGGACAAACAGCGGAAACCGACAGTTTGAAATGGGAATACATGCAGGATAAAGAGGAACAAGATGTAAAACAATACATGGGAGCTGTCGGGATAAATCACAACATGAAAGTCGGAAAAAATGCATTTCTTAAAACAACATTTGCAACAACAGTTAGCGGACCGGATATGCACACGGAAAGAATGGACAACCAAATTCAACTTATTCCTCAAAATATCCTTCAAAACACAAATTGGAATTTTATTCTCTCATCCTCCTTAAGTAATAAATACAGCAATAGACATACCAATAAAACAGGCATTCAAATAACCGGATTAAAATATGATCTGCTATTAAAAGAAGCATCTTCCGGACGGCCGATCCAAACCATAACGGATGAATCCGGTTTCACTTCTTTACTCTCAGCCTATACCGGTTCTTCATTCCGGCTATCAGACACTCGGACATTCAATCCGGGATTAAGCTTCCAATGGTTTACTTTGAACAGTCGTTATTCCATCGAACCGCGAGCCGGATTACAATGGAATTTCAAAGCAAATCAATCGGTCGGTTTATCTTACGGATTACACAGCCGATTGGAAATGATTCATTACTATTTCTCCAAATCCGCAACGGGAGAATTAATCAACAAGAATCTCGATTTTACCCGCTCTCATCACTTAGTACTCTCATACGACCGGAATATCAACAATACCTGTCATTTGAAAATAGAACCTTATATTCAACGGTTATATAACATCCCCATAATAAAAGACAGTACATTCTCATTCATCAACCTCCAACAAGATTGGTTTATTACGGATAAATTGGAAAATAAAGGGAAAGGGATCAATTACGGTATAGATATAACCTTCGAAAAATACATGTCGGCCGGATATTATTATATGTTTACGGCTTCTTTGTTCGATTCAAAATACAAAGCAGGTGACCGTCAGTGGCGCAATACTCGTTATAATCGAAACTATGCCTTTAACTTGCTTGGCGGTAAAAGTACTGAATGTAACCAATTATAAAGATTATTACGGACATCGATACAATTTCATTACCGGAGAAGTAGACGCCGAAAGGGAAGCTGTTATGATCCCGAATGTCGGTTATAAAATCGAATTCTAAGATAAGCGGAACCCGAATCTTGACTATAAAAAACAAAAAAAGGATGTTAATAATAAACAAGCAGCAAGTTTTTCCCGGTTTTATTATATCTTTATCCGGTTAATTTCAAATAACTAACAGATACACTATCCGCTGCTTGCGGCTACCGAAATTGCGGTTTATTTGCAGAAACAATCATCTGCACATAAAAACCACATTGATAATTGATGATCATTGATAATATTAACCTTTTAATTCCATGAGTTTATGAAACAAATAAAAATATTCTTCCCGGTCTTCGCTTTATGTATTTTTTGCTTTTCTTCATCCGGTACCAACAACTCCGAGCCCGATTTTCCGCAGAGTTGCAATCCGACAGAAGTAGGAAACAAATTGGCCAAACGATTCATTCCTTCCAAGCACATGATGCATGATCAATGGATACATTATGCCGAAGTATGCACATGGTTGGGAGCTTTACGTTTTGCAAAAGCTTCCGACAATAGGAGTTTAATGAAAGAGCTTGAAGACCGTTTTGCTCCATTCTTTACGGACAAAAAAGGAATGTTACCCATCCAAAATCATGTAGACTTAAATATGTTCGGATGTTTACCGTTAGAATTTTATTTAATTACCCGGGAAAATAAATATCGGGAACTGGGTCTGCCTTATGCCGACAGTCAATGGACATTACCGGAAAATGCCACTCCGGAAGAATCCGAATTCAGCAAACAAGGGTTGTCATGGCAAACCCGGTTTTGGATCGATGATATGTATATGATCAATATCATACAATTACAAGCCTTCAGAGTAACCGGAGACATCCGGTACATCAATCGCGCCGCTAAAGAAATGGTCGTTTACCTCCAACAATTACAACGCCCCAACGGGTTATTTTATCATGCGCCGGACGCTCCGTTTTATTGGGGACGGGGAAACGGATGGATGGCAGCCGGAATGACAGAACTGCTACGTTATCTTCCCCAAGAGAATCCGGATCGACCCTATATTTTGGATGCCTACCGATTAATGATGGACACCCTGAAAAAACACAGAAATAAACAAGGCATCTGGAACCAGCTGATCGACGAACCGGATTGTTGGCCGGAAACCTCCGGCTCGGCCATGTTTACCTATGCCATGATTATGGGAATAAAGAACGGTTGGTTGGATAAAAAAGAATATGAAAAAGTGGCCCGTAAAGCGTGGATAAGTTTGGTTGCTTATGTGAATGACGATGGAGATGTAACCGAAGTTTGTGCCGGAACAAATAAATCAACGAACAAACAACATTATTACGATCGTCCCCGAATCACCGGAGATTTTCACGGTCAAGCTCCCATGCTTTGGTGTGCTTATGCTTGGTTATATTAAGTTATTGATCGAATAACCTTTATATTTGTAAAGCATAAACATGCCGGGACATTTTTTGTTCTATTGTTAAAGAAAACCTTTTTCAGCTGAATTTCTCGAGAAATCAATGGATAAAAATAAAAATATCAATGAACACTACCGGAAACTGTATATAGAATATGCTCCCATGCTGTTGCGTTTTGCCGGAAAATTTATATCTCCTTTCTATGCGGAAGATATAGTGCATGATATTTTCTTAAAACTATGGGACCGACAGGTTTTTCTCTTGCCCGAACCGGAAGTGAAACGTATCTTGTTTATTGCAGTAAAAAATGCCTGTATAGATCAACTGCGCAAACTTTATCGTGAACAGGATTATCTCGATAAACGTTCCTTGCAATTAAAACTGGAGGAATTTGAATTTTTCGAAGCTTCCGAAGAACTCTTTATGCGGAAAGACCTGTTGGACCTGCTCCTCAAAAAGGCAGAAGAACTGCCCAAACGCAGCCGGGAGATTTTTCTCCTCTCTTACATTGAAGGCTTGAAAGCCGGTGAAATAGCAGAACAATTAAATCTTTCCGTCCGTACGGTAGAAAATCAACTGTATCGGGCTTTACTTTACCTCAGAAAGAATTCCTCTTCTTTATTCTTTTATATTTTCACGCTGATTTAATTTTTTCTTGGAAATTATTTCAATTTTTACAAAAAAGAATGAGTACTTGCTATTCCGGTGAGCGTTTAATATATAAAGAGGCCGGTTAATTGTCATATTAAACGTTATGGAAGAAAGTTATTCTAATCTGATTATAAGATACTTGCAAGGAAATTCATCTCCGGATGAAACAAACCGGTTTTATGAATGGATCCGAGCAGATGCCGAAAATAAGAAATTATTTTTTGGAATAAAAGCCATATACGATGCTGCGGCCGGCAGTAAACAGACCATGGATATCGAAGAAAGCTGGGAACGTTTGCTGAATAAGAAAAAACAAAAACAGACCCGTGTATACGTACTAAGTCGTCGCATACTTGCTTATGCCGCTGCCATTCTTCTGGTAATTGTTTCCGGGACCACTTATTTACTGCTTAAAACAAATGATTCGACCGAACTTTTAAGCTCTCGATACATCGGAGGCAACGGGTTGGAAGCTGATGTGGTGGTACTACCGGACGGTACACGTATCAGCTTGGGTGCCAATACCGTATTTCATTGCGAGAAAAATTACGGCCGATCCGCACGAACGGTTTATTTGGAAGGAGAAGCTTATTTTGATGTAATTAAACAAAACGACAAACCGTTTGTTGTAAAATGCGGAGGACAAAACATCGAAGTCTTGGGTACAAAATTTAACGTAATGGCTTATCCGGACGATTCGGTTTTTACCACCACTTTATTGGAAGGCTCCATCCGGTTAACAGTTGAAGACCTTTCTAAAAGTGTGATATTGAGCCCCGATCAGCAACTTTCATACAACCGAAACAAAGGCGTTCTGAAAATAAATTCCGTAGATGCCCAACAAGTGACGGCATGGACATCCGGTTATTATTTCTTTTCCGAACAACGGTTGGAAGATATTCTGCATCGGTTAAGCCTTGTATATGGAGTCGAATTTATTATCAACTCGGAAAAATTGAAGAACCCGGTTTTTACGGGGACATTCTATCGAGGACAAAATATTAAGGATATAATGGAGGTTATTAATATGTCCATTCCTATAAAATACGAAGTCAATGATCATCAAATAATCATCTCGGAATCATGAAAAAGCACCAGTATTCACCTTAAATCAAAAATACCATGAACAGCAGTTAATCTCCCTAAAAGAAAGAAGAGAAAATCGTGCAGGATCTTCTCTTCCCCAAAGCGTTTTCAATTAAACTTCCATTAGACGTGGAAAGAATGTTTAATCTTTAAAACATACAAATATATGAATAATCATCATATAGAAACTTTTATTCACTTAAAAAAGATTCTAAGAGTCATGAAGCTAATACTTATTCTGCTGATAATCAATCTATCACAGATAGTTGCCTCCACGTATGCTCAGACCACGACGATCTCCATCTCGAAGCAAAACGAATCATTGGAGAATGTCCTTAAAGAAATAGAGAAACAGACGGAATTCCTGTTTTTTTATAATGCCAATGAAATCAATAAAAATGAAAGAATCTCGCTGGATAAAAAAAACAGTAATATCACCGACATTCTAAACGAAATAGTAAAGAGTACCGGTATTTCCTATTCTATTAAAGACAGGCACATCGTACTGACCACAAGGACAAAGAAAAGCGGAGCCGAATCCGGTGATTCCCGACAAATAACCAAAAGAATAACCGGAACCGTTACGGACGAAAACGGAGAAACGGTTATTGGTGCCGGCGTAGCGGAAAAGGGAACATCTAACGGAGTTATAACCGATGCAAACGGAAATTTTTCACTGAATGTATCCGAAAATGCCATTATTCAAATTTCTTACATAGGTTATCTGACTCAAGAAATTCCGGTCGGAAATAAAACAAACATAGAGGTCTTATTGAGAGAAAATACCCAAGTGTTGGATGAAGTGGTAATCGTAGGATACGGTGTGCAAAAAAAATCAAATTTAACAGGATCCGTTGAAACAGTCACCTCGGAAGCATTGGAGAAAAGACCTTCGACGAGTATCAGCAATATGCTCCAAGGGCATGTCGCCGGTATGACTTTCAGTACTCCCAACAATTCTGCTTCACAATCGGGATATACTCCGGGAGCCAATGCCGTGATGCAAATCAGGGGACAAGCACTGTTGGGAGATAACCCCACTCCGCCCCTGGTCATCATCGATGGTATTCCGGCCGAAATGGCCGACCTCAACAGCTTGAATCCGAATGATGTGGAAAGTATTTCGGTATTGAAAGACGCTGCCGCCTCTGCCATTTACGGAGCCCGCGCGCCCTATGGTGTTCTGATCGTAAAAACAAAAATCGGAAAACGAAAAGAAAAAGCAAATATTCAATATAGCGGTAATTTGGGATGGGTTACCCCGGTAAGACATCCCGAAACAACCGATACGTATACTTTCGCATTGGGTATAAACGATGCACGGATCAATTCCCGACAAGCGATTCTCTTTCCGCAAGAAAGAATAGACAAGGTAAAAGACAACATCGAAAATCCGGGAAAATACAGTCCCGAAGAGTTGTATATGAACATCACTCCCACCTCGTGGGCTTCCGCTTGTTTCAATACCAATTGGTTTGATGTTTGGTTCAAGTCCTCGTTAAGACATCAACATAACTTGTCGGTGAAAGGTGGTGGTGAAAAAACCGGATATTATATTTCCGCAGGGTATGTTTACCAGCCCGGTATTCTTAATTTCGTTGAAAAGAACGATAACTACAGCCGTTTTAATGTCAACGGCTCATTAAACAGTCAAATCAACGATTGGATGTCTGTCAGCTACACCAGCCGCTATTCATTGGAAAAATACAAAGAACCCGCCATGGAATACGGAAGTGGAAGATCTCGCATTTATTCTTATGTATACGGTGCTCACCCCAACAATCCGTTGATACAGCCGGATGGCAGTTACAGTGAAGCTTCCCGGGTACCTATGGCAACACAAGGAGGAAATATCGTTACCAATAACCACCGGATGGATCAAATTCTAGCATTGGATATTAACCCGGTAAAAGGCTGGGATATTCATGTCGACGGAACCTGGAGAATGTATTTCAATGATTATCAAATGCACCGGATGCCGGCTTATACCGGGATGCCGAACGGAGAACAAAAATTGATCGACGGTACCGAGTCCCTTTTAACGAAACGCATGGACATGGATAATTACTGGACGATCCAGGGATACACTTCTTATCAAAAAGAAATAAATAAGAACTTCTTTAAGTTAATGGCAGGAGCGCAGGTTGAAGAAAAAAACAATAAACAATTAAGCGGTACAGCCAAAAAATTAGTTGTACCGGATATTGATGCCATGAGAATAGCCTTGGGAGACCGAACCGTAAATGATCTATTATCCGATTGGGCTACTGCCGGTTTCTTCGGACGATTGAATTATAATTACGATGAACGTTACCTTTTGGAAGTCAATGCCCGTTATGACGGTTCCGGACGATATCAACGAAACCGCAGGTGGGGATTCTTTCCTTCCGTATCCGGAGGCTGGAACATCAGTAATGAATCATTCTGGTCAGGCATTCAACCGACCGTTAATTTTGCCAAACTGAGAGCTTCTTACGGCACATTGGGAAATCAGGGAAATGCTTCGGGATATTTACATGTACCGACGATGGCCGCCAATGCAACACAAAGTCAATGGATATTCGATAATGCACGGAAAACCTACATCAATCCTCCCGGCATTTTGAATATGATTCGTACTTGGGAAAAATTCACCACATTTGATATTGGAGCAGAATTCCGTTTTCTGAACGGCAGACTGACCACCGAATTCGATTGGTTCAACCGGAAATCGTGGGATTTGATCGGACCGTCCACTCCAATGCCTTCCGTATTGGGCGCTGCGGCCCCCGAATCCAATAATGCAGAAATGGTGACCAAAGGTTGGGAAGCCCAAATCGGTTGGGCCGATTTTATCAATAAGGATTGGAATTACAGAGTACGCCTTGCTGTTTCCGATAATCGCAGCAAAGTGACCAAATACAATGTATCGACAAAAACCGTATCCGGATGGTATGAAGGAAAAGACGTGGGTGAAATATGGGGATACAAAGTAAACAGATTACTGAATGAAGATGATTTTGAAGACGGAAAATTAAAAATATCCCAAAGTCGTTTCAACGGCTATTGGTATCCGGGCGACATTCGTTACGAAGACCTGGATGGAGACGATGCCATTACACCGGGCGACAATACAGTCGACAACCCGGGAGATATGCGTATCCTCGGCAACAGTACTCCCCGCTTTCGTTACTCTTTATTCCTCAGTTCGGGCTATGATTTGAAGAACTTCGGAAGAGTAGAATTATCTGCCTTATTTGAAGGAATTATGAAGCGGGATGTTTGGATGGGAGGAAGTCCGTTGTATTATTTCGGCCGCAGTGCCGGTACTATTTCGGAAGTTTCTATATATAAAGGCCATTTGGATTTCTATCGCGACGAAAACAGTTATCCCGAATTGGTAACTTACCTGGGCGAAAACACGGATGCTTTTTTCCCTCGTCCGTATGCAACAACCGAAGGGGCCAAGAATTTTCAGGTCAGTGACCGATATATCCTCAACGGAGCGTATATGAGATTAAAAACGCTGCAATTGACCTATACTTTACCTCAACGCTGGTTGAAACGGGCTAAAATAGCTAATTGTCAGGTTTATTTTGCAGGAGAAAATCTTTTTGTGTTATCTCATCTTCCCAAGTACTTTGATCCGGAATTTGTAAATAACGGAAGAATGTATCCTCAACAAATGACCCTTTCTTGCGGAATTAATATAGGATTTTAACAAAAAACGAAAAAACAATGAAGAGTAAAAATAACATCAGCAAATATATATTCCTTTTGGGCATACTGGTCTTTTCGTCGTGTAATGATTTTTTGGATAAATATCCGTTAGATCAGGTGTCCGAACGAACATTCTGGAAAACAGCTGCCGATCTGGATGCTTACATTGTCGGACGGTATGAATGGCTCCCCAATGGAATGCTTTGGAAAGAAGACGCTAAGTCAGACAATATGATTGCCGGAACTCATGCAGGAGGTTTTTCCAAATACATGAACGGAGAAATGATAACTCCCACCGATGCCGGATCCGGCAGTTGGTCCTGGAGCGATATACGTACCATTAATATTTTCCTGGATAATTACCACCGGTGTGAAGAACCGTGGGATAAATACAAACATACAGTAGGAGAAGCCTGTTTCCTGAAGGCAATGAAATACCGCAATCTGGTGACATTGTTTGGCGATGTACCTTGGTATTCAAATACATTAGCCATGGAAGATGAAGCTGAAATGATGAAACCGCAAACGCCTCGCGCGGTAGTGGTCGATTCCATTATGGCCCTCATAGACCGCTCCTATGAATTGTTAAAGAAAAAAAGCGAAGCAGGAAACAATCGCCTCAATAAAGAAACCGCATTGATTTACAAATCACGGGTAGCTTTGTTCGAAGCCACTTGGGCAAAATACCACAACGGAACACCTTCCGCTTCGGGAGTGGATGCAAACAAGTATTTTCAAAAAGTGATCGATGCTTATAATGAATTCAAAACATTGACCGGAGGATTAAATAATGTCATTTATACCACCGGCAATCCGGAAACCGATTATTATAACCTGTTCAACAGGTTCGACTACAAGGATGTGAATGAAGTAATGCTTTCCCGAAAGTATTCTCAAGCGTTGGGAGTTACTCACAATTGGAACCGGATGTGCGCGTTGAGTTATGAAAATACCGGGTATGCATTGGACTTGGTACAAGCCTATTTAGATAAAGATGGAAATACCATAGACGTTACGAACCGTACGATCTTTCCAAGCACCGGCTCTGCTTATATTTCCGAACTGGCGGAAAAGCTCGACCCTCGTTTCAAACAAAGTTGTTTTATTCCGGGCGATCTCATTAATTCGGTAACTCCCGGTTGGATCGATTCTTTATGGACCATTCCGGCCCTATTCGGTGCTCAGTATGAAGAAGCTCCCTCGGGTTTTCATCCCAAAAAAGGACACAACGTGTTGGGACCCATTCAGAACAATACCGATCCCTTAATTGCCGGAATCTGTTTCCGAACGGCCGAAATTATATTGAACTACGTAGAAGCGTATGTAGAGCTGAACGGCAGTTTTCCGGATCTGTCCGATAACCTGGACTTATTGCGGAAACGGGTCAATATGCCTCCTCTAACCGGAAATATGCCAACCATAACGAAAGAATGGCCCAACTACGGCTATGCCATTTCCAATGAATTGGCCATTATTCGTCAGGAAAGAAGGATAGAACTGGCAGCAGAAGGATTTCGCCAGAATGACTGGAGACGGTGGAGAGCACATGCCCTCTTTAACGGCAAAAGACAAAAAGGATACCGTTTCAACAAAGATGATTTCGGATCAAAGAACGTAAGTAATGTGCAAGTAGATGAAAACGGATATGTGGATTATTACAGAAAAGGATTACCGGACGGTTATAAATTTCGTCCCGAACAAGACTACCTTTATCCGATTCCATTGGGAGATTTAGTGAGAAATCCAAACTTAAAGCAAAATCCGGGTTGGAGTATCCCCTCCGGAAAATAAATACTTGTTTTTAGTTTTCAGTTAAAAAAAGAGGCTGTTTCAAAAGTCAGTCAGTTAGTCGTTTATTCTTAGAGTCGAATGCTAAAATTCAGGCTCGGATTGGTTCGTATCCGGATAAATTGCTTTCCAACCACCTTGAAACAGTCTTTTTAAATGGTTATAAAATGAAAAGACGTTCTGCTATAAAATCATTAAGCGCATTGGTATTTATGGGAATAATTCCCGACCGGTTATTCGCCTCGGGAGAATCCGTACAAAACAAAAAGATCCGAAAACAAGAAACAGATATTCTGATTGTAGGTGCAGGCACGGCCGGGATCGTTGCTGCCATCCAAGCCGGAAGAGCCGGATGTAAAACCATTCTGCTGGAATGCGGAAGCCAACCGGGAGGAACCATGACCACGGGAGGGGTTGCTTTTCCCGGGCTTTTTCATGCATGGGGTCGTCAGGTAATCGGAGGAATCGGTTGGGAACTGGTTTCGGAATCGGTTACGCTAAACGGAGATATCCTGCCGGATTTTACAAAACCCTTCGGAAGAAATCATTCCTTACACCAGATAAAGTTAAATGCTTCGGTATACGCTCTGTTATCGGAAGAAAAATGCCTTCGGTCCGGATGTTCCATCCGATACTATGAAACACCGGTAAAAATAACTCGTCACAAAGACCGATGGGAAGTGGATGTAGCAGGGAAAGGGACACATTACACAATCAGTTGCAAACAGTTGATCGACTGCACCGGGAATGCTTTTGTTGCAGCCATGGCAGGATACGAAGTCCTTAAAGAGAAAGAAACACAACCGGGCTCCTTTATTTTCGAATTAAGCGGCTACGATCCGGAAAAGCTGAACGAAACGGAATTAAAACAACGATTGAATCATGCAATCGAAAAAGGAGAGCTATATAAAACAGATGCTTACAACGGAATTATGAATTTGCTTCGAACAAAAGGAGGACTGGCTTCACAACATGTAATGAATGCCGATTCAACTACTTCGGCAACCCACACGCTGGCCAATATAGAAGGGAGGGCTTCCATGCTGAGAATCATCCGTTTTGTGAAAACACTCCCCGGATGTGAAAGAGCATATATAAGTAAGATGCAACCGGAAACGGCTATCCGAGAAACTTATCGAATCAACGGACTCTACCGCATCACACACGAAGATTATACAGAAGGCAAATTATTTTACGATTCTTTATCTTATTCCTATTATCCCATCGATCTGCATGTAGAAGAAGGAGTAAGACCAAAACATTTGAAAGAAGGAACGGTAGCCACCATTCCGCTGAGAGCGTTAATCCCGAAAAACGGGAAAAACATCATGGTAGCCGGACGATGCATAAGCAGCGATCGATTGGCCAACTCAGCTCTTCGGGTACAAGCTTCTTGTATGGGAATGGGACAAATTGCCGGTGCAACGGCAGTACTGGCATGTAAGCAAAACGTAAGTCCATTGGAGGTTTCCTTAGATGAAATCAAAGAGCTGATAAAAATCCATAACGGGATTATCCCGTCTTAAAGTCAACAAATATGAGAATTTTATTTATAATAATACCGATAATCATCTTATCGGCTTTCCGGTCTATGGGTCAACCGACAAATGATTTGTCCGTCATTACAGAAGATCCGCCCTTGAAAAAATTCTCCAACATCACATTGGAGATGTCTCTTAAACCTTTCAAGAAAAACGACAAACAATACATAAAAGAAGTTTGTCGGACTCTCTTCTTCCAATGGAACCGGTTATTACAACATACCGATACCGTCTCGGTGATGCTTTGGACGGCCGACGGTTCCGAGATACTCAGTTATACGGGCAGCTTGAATCAACCGCTTGAATGGGCGATGTATATAGGAAATCCCAATACCGCGCACGAAGTGAATTCCAAGCCGGAAACGCTTTCATTGCACGAACGAGCTTATACTTACCTGGATAATCCGCCGGCATTTACTTATGCCGATCTCAAAAAGATAGTAAGTATATTAAAAGAAGAAGGAAAAAAAATAACCGGCAAACCGATCCGGATCGGAGCAACGTTCGATCCCGGACCCGAATTTGCAAAGTCGGCATTCAAGTATAAAAAACATCCGGAGATATGTATGAGCAATACAATGGGTTCCAAATCCTTTGTTTGCTGTTATGCTGTCTTGAATGAAGATAAGGAAAAATATGCAGCCTATCCCGACGGCATTCTCCAAGGAACTCCATTCGGATCTTTCTTCGGCAAACAAAGCCGCAGATTCCTGAAAGACATGGGGTTCGATTATCTTTGGCTCTCCAACGGCTTCGGCTTCGGAATGGAAACCTGGAACGCTACCGGAGTTATCTTTAACGGAAAGTCTTTTCATCCGGAAAAGATAAACGACACCCGGGAAAAAATAATGGGCTTTTGGACCTTATTTCGACAAGAATGTCCGGACTATCGGATCGAAACACGCGGAACAAACATGTCTACGGGGATTGATCTCGCCGGCGACGGCGTTGACCTGAGAAGTATTTACTGCGGAGGATTCAACCTGTTGCCTCCTCCCAATTCTCCTTGGGCAGCTATAGACGGAGATTTCGGATTGGAACTTACCGGATATATGTCGCGTATGGCGGAACTTCCCGACGATCGCTACCTGTTTCGCTTTTATACCCACGATCCCTGGTGGGCCAACAGTCCCTGGCTGGATCGATACGGACGAGAACCTCACGACATTTACCTTCCGATGGCCGTTTCCCGAATCAACGCTAAAGGGGAAATACGGCTGCCCACTCACTTGAGTTTTTTAAGTGTGGATAATTCCTACGGAAATATGCCCGACCGGGTACCGGATGAAGTAATCCCCCACCTGTTGCAAAGCCGTCGGACAGCACCCGATCGGCCGGGACCGTTGGTTTGGATCTATCCGTTTGATGAATATCATCATTGGGTAAGTCGAGGAGAACGATTGGAAGAAGTTTATTACGGAGATTGGTTTATCAGACAAGCCATAAACGATGGGTTTCCGATGAATACCATCGTATCGACCGGTAATTTTTCTGCTCTTATGCAACAAAAAACCGATTTATTCAACGAATCCGTTCTTGTAAGTATTGTTCCGGAAGCCGGTTCCGAATGGGAAAGACAATTGACGGACTTTGTAAAAAAAGGCGGAAAAGCCATTATCTACGGTCCTGCCATGCAAGCCGGCAAAGCGTTTTTGGATTTCTTAAATATTAAAACAGTCGAAGCAGTCTCGGGAGAATTCACCATTACTTCTCTAAACGAATTTGATAATGTAAAAAACGGGTTGTCTTCCCAATTAACTCACGACCGGCAACTGTCAGGCGGCGGAATTGAAACGATTATCGCAAAGGAAAACACAGAAGAAACCATTGTGTCGGTAAAGGCTTATCAACAGCAAGAAGAAAGAGATATTGTAATTGTCCGGAAAGACAAACAATGGAACGGAGGAGCTGTATGTTACGTACGCGGAACGAACTCGGCAGCCTTCCGGGGCGGAAGACTTTTAACTACGGATAATCCTGCGCACCGGTTCACGGGCGGCAGTCTGATGAGATACGGATTGGATCGACTCGGATACTCCATCCGATACAATAAACATTCCGCTTCCCAACGGAATCCGGTAAATACCGTCTCCCGCCACGATAACGGATTTTATTTCTCCGGCTATGTACCCGATCAAACCGTAGAAATACTGTTCCGCTTTCCGCAAGGAATCCCGGTATTCACGGGCATGGAAACCGAAATAAAAGATGGTTGGGCCTCCTATCGGTTGCCGCGAGCCTGGAATAAAGAATGCCGGGTATTTGTAGAACAACAAAACGGATTTCTGAAATGTCAAGAAATAGCGCCCGTAGAACTGAATATCAAGAGAAAAATCAATATCTCGGGCTTGAAAGATGCTGTGGTTCGTGTATTTCCGGGTGAAGACGAACAATATTTCAAAGCCATGACAGGCAATAATCATCATACCGCAAAACCGGACACCTTACTATCCGCCAAAGATCACGGAACCTATTACGAATACAAAAACATTACCGGGCAATTGGTTTTCACGTGGTGATCCGGAGGTATTGGATTCGATCCTCCGATATCGATCCACACCGGCCGAGGGAAGTACTTTCAATAAAGTGATTTTTATTACTTTTGTATCAAATTAAAAGTCGGATTTCTCGGCAGCCTAC
>DAIQOU010000473.1:0-4005 GCA_036787725.1 Bacteroidales bacterium | reverse complement strand
TACAAGACAGTCTGCAAACGCTGGCAAGAATGTCCGAATCCGACCGGATGGATGTCATCAACAAAATAATTGCAGATTATAAGAAAAAACAAGAAGAAGAAAAGAAAGAACAGGAAAGGCTGGAATACCTGGCTCAACAGGAAGCAAACCGGGACATGTCTTTCTCGGGACGAAATATGCCTCAACCGGTGGTAACGAATACCGCCCTTGCCAATGCGGATAAAAGTTCATTTTATTTCTACAACGAACAAACGGTAGCGACCGGAAAAAGCACGTTCCAACAAAAGTGGGGACGAAGAAAACTGGAAGATAACTGGAGAAGGAAAAATAAAACCCAACCGATGTTGGATTTTGAAGAATCGACAGCTTCCGAGTCGAATATAGCACCAACCGACTCAAGCGGAGTGCTCCCCGAAATGGCGCAAACAGAGGGCGATTCCATCTCTACACCTCCGCAAGCAGAAGGAGATCCTACCGATCCTCAATATTATCTTCAACAAATCCCGTTAACCGAAGAAGATATGGAAGCTTCCAATTTGATCCTGGCAGACGGGCTGTACAACATGGGAGTGGTTTTCAAAGATAAGTTGGAAGATTATCCGTTGGCAATCGAAAACTTCGATAAGCTGGAAAGCCGTTTCCCGGAAAACGAACACCGATTGGATGCCTATTATCATTTGTACCTTATGTATTTAAGGATGGGAGATACTCAAATGGCCAATCTGTATAAAAATAAAATCAGGTCGACATTCCCGGAAAGCGAACTGGCCATTGCCATGGCGGATCCGAATTACGAGTACAATATAAGGATGATGGATGTGGTACAAGACTCGATTTATGAAGAAACTTATAATGCTTACCTGAACGGAAATGTATCCGGAATAAGGAAAAATTACGATGTGGTCAGTAAGAAATACACCATGTCCAAGTTAATGCCGAAATTCATGTTCCTCAATGCATTAAGTTATGTATTGACCAATGAACCCGACACATTTAAGGTACGCTTAACCGAATTGATTGAAAAGTATCCCGATGCGGATGTGACCGTATTGGCCGGAGAAATGATGAAAGGCATTCAAAAAGGACTCAGCCTTTCGGGAGACGGAATGCTGGCGCGGGGAGACCTCTTCAATATTCGATTCGGAGGAGAAGACGGCTCGGGTGAAATCGATTCCACCATCGTTTTCTCAGCTGAAACCAATACTCCGCATTTATTGATGATGATTTATCCGAACGATCTCATTAACAATAATATGCTTCTTTATACAGTCGCAGAATTTAACTTCGGCAATTTTATGGTTAATGATTTCGATCTGGGATTCCAAACCGCCGGGAATATAACCATGTTCCAAATAAAAGGATTTAATAATCTGGACGAAACCATTCAATATTATGATATGATTCATCGTCCCGAAGGGTATGGAAATCAATTGAATCCCAATATTATTGTAATTCCCATTTCGACTGAAAACCTGGATATTCTCCTGAAAGGAAAAAGCTTGGATGAATATGTTTCTTTCTTTGAAGAACATTTCGGTAAAGAAAATCCTTATTTAATTGAAAAGCTTAAATTAAAACAAAAAGAAGAGGAAATAGAGTCTTTATCCGAAGAAGTGCAAGAAGATACAGAAAACGAAACAGGGGTAGAAGAATTACCCGAAACAACATCGGAAGAGTCTCCGGAAGAATCCGTATCCTCCGAAGAAAAAGAAGAAAAGGTTGAAAATAAAGAGGAAACGGTAACCGAACCGGAAAAATCCGAAGAAGTAATCATAGAACCCATCGTTCCGGAACTGAAGGATTCTACGGAAATAAAATTACCGGAGAAAATAGAAATAGAGGAGAATCAACCCGATTCAACAGCTTTGACGGGAGAAGAAGCAGTAGAGAAAGTAAATGAAGCCGCAGGTGCCGTTTCTAAAACGATAGATGAAATCAATGAGAAAGCAGACGAAATAAGTAAGGATCCCGTGAGAGGTATTAAAAATATCTTCTCTCGCGATAAAAAGAATAATGCGATTGAAGATTATGTGAAACAACAGGAGAAAGAAGAGAAAGAGCGTCAAAAGCAATTGAAAAAAGAAAAGGAAAAAGAAGAGAAAGAAGAAAAGGAACGCTTAAAACAACAGGAAAAAGAGCGGAAAGAACTGTTGAAAAAACAACAGGAAGAGGAAAAAGCGGTATTGAAAGAGAAAGCTCGTCGCGAAAAAGAATTGGAGAAAGAAAAAGCCCTGGAGCAAAAACGCAGGGAGGCAGAACGAAAAGCGGAACAAAAGCAGAAGGAACAAGAACGAAAAGATCGTTTGAAACAACGCGAAGAGGAACGCAAAGCGAAACAAAAGCAACGCGATGAAGAACGCAAGCAACGGGAAGAGGAGCGAAAAATAGAACAAAAGAAAAAAGAGGAAGAACGAAAAGCCCGATTGCAACAACGCGATGAAGAACGTCGACTCAAACAGCAACAACGCGATGAGGAAAGAAGAATTAGAGATGAAGAACGAAGGAACAGGTAGTCAAGTATAAAAAATACAGTAAAAAAGATCAAATGAAGAAAGATAAAATATTATGGGCTGATGATGAGATTGATCTGTTAAGGCCGCATATTCTCTTCCTGGAAGAAAAAGGATATGATGTAACAACAGTTTGCAGCGGACGGGATGCGATTGACTCCTGTAAGGAAGAACGTTTTGATCTTATATTCCTGGATGAAAACATGCCCGGACTGAGCGGATTGGAAACGTTGACACTGATAAAGGAAATAGCTCCCGATATCCCTGTCATCATGATTACCAAAAGCGAGGAAGAAAGCATCATGAATCAGGCCATCGGCAGTAAAATTGCCGATTATCTTATTAAACCCGTCAACCCCAACCAGATTTTACTTTCTATTAAGAAGAATTTGCACAAGAATCAAATCATTACCGAAACAACAACCTCCGGTTATCAGCAGGATTTTACAAAAATCGGAATGCAGATGAATGATTCCTTTACTACAGAAGAATGGAAAGATGTATACAAAAAATTAGTCTACTGGGAGCTGGAACTGGAGGATTCTCAAACAGGAATGACAGATCTGTTGAAAATGCAAAAAGCGGAAGCCAACGGACTGTTCGGCAAATTTATCCGGAAGAATTATCAACAATGGATTACTCAACCCGAACAACGGCCTTTGATGAGTCCCGACCTCTTTAAAAAGGTATTGTTCCCTCAGCTGGATCAAAATGAAAAGATATTTTTTGTTTTAATCGATAATTTCCGGTTGGATCAATGGCGGGTAGTAAAAGATTTATTGTCTGAATTTTTCACATTCCGGGAGGATCTTTATTTTTCTATCCTGCCTACGGCTACCCAATATGCCCGCAATTCTATTTTTTCGGGCTTAATGCCTATCCAAATCGAGAAGATGTTTCCCGAATTATGGGTGGACGAAGAATCGGAAGAAGGAAAAAACCTCAATGAAGAACCGTTAATTCGCACACAAATCGAACGATTCCGGAAAAAATATACTTTCTCTTATCATAAAATAAACGATTCCAATTACGGAGAGAAATTATTGCAGAACTTCAACTGGCTGGATAATTACCAATTGAATGTAATTGTATTAAACTTTGTAGATATGCTTTCACATGCCCGCACGGAATCCAAAATGATCCGGGAATTGGCATCGGGAGAAGCCGCTTATCGTTCATTGACCCGCTCCTGGTTTCGACATTCCACGACCTTGGAACTTTTTCGGAAAATGGCGCAGAAAGGATATAAGGTTATCTTGACCACAGACCACGGAACCATCCGCGTAAAAGAGCCGGTGAAGGTGGTGGGAGATAAAAACACCAATACCAACCTCCGATATAAAGTAGGGAAAAACTTGGCTTATAATCCAAAAGAGGTTTTTGAAATCAAGGATCCTGCCAAAATAGGATTACCCTCCCCCAATATCAGTTCGAAATACATTTTCGCACTTAATGAAGACTTTTTTGCCTATCCCAACAATTATAATTATTATGT
>DAIQOU010000062.1:0-14924 GCA_036787725.1 Bacteroidales bacterium | reverse complement strand
CGCTGAAGTATAATAAAAGTAATTTGTTGGAGTCGGTGGATGTATCTCACTTGTTTGAGAATACAAATAATATCTTCAGCGAATTTCAAAAAGATTTAAAAGGAAATCTTTGGATTGCCGCTTATGATGAAGGGGTCTTTTCTATCAATTTTGATAGACCGTTGATTAACAACCTGTCCTTAAAAGATATAAAGAATAGGCTTGGAGTGGTTCCCAATATTACAGTTGTCTATAAGGACGATGACAGTGTTTTATGGACCAATCAAAATCGGATAGGATTGACGTTGTATGATATGAAAACGGATCGGGTGAAAACCTATAAAGATTTTGATAAACTCAAGAATATTGATTTTTTAGACAATATATCCTGTATCCAATCTTTTGATAATAATGAAGTATGGATAGGAGCCGCTAGTGAGTCTAAGATAGCAGTTGTTCAAAAAAGAGAAAAAGAAATTCATTTAAAAAGCATAATAGATTTGGATAAATTGCACCATAAACCCAATGGTTTCGGCATGAAAAAGATATTCAGGGACCATCAGAAGAATGTATGGATAATAGACCGGCAATATTTATTTGTCAAGCCTCATCATAAGAACGAAATAAGCATTTTTCCACATGAATTAATTTCTATCACGGATATAGCCGAGGATCTGAACGGAGATATTTGGGTAAGCAGTAAAAAGGGTTTATATCGTATAAGTTGTAATTTTCTTAAAGAAGTTCCCGATATTAAAATCATTCATTACGATAAAAATGCCGGATTAACCGGCGAACATATTCTTACGATTTGTTCCGATCGGGAAGGAAATATGTGGTTTGGAACTAAAGAAGGCCATATTCTTTTATTTAACAATCGAGAATCCCGGTTCGAAGATAGAACAAATGAATTTAATATGCCGGGAGAAAGTATTCAGGATATGTTTGCAGATAACCGGAATAATATATGGATCACTACCAATAAACAAGTGGTCGGGTACAATAAAACCGCAAAATATTTACGTGGTTATTCTATCGATGAGGATGATCTGATTGTCAATTCATTTCGTCCGGGATCTTATTATATCGATAATAAAAATGACCTGTTGTATTTGGGAGGGAACAGGGGCATTTGTGTATTTTCTTCATCGGATTTTAATGCAAAACCGGACAAAAATATCCAAGTGATCGTATCGGATGTAAGAGTGAATGGTCGGTCTCTTTTAAGCAGCCCGGGAAATAATAAATTTAAGGTAATCTCCCGGAAATTGAGTCTCTCTTCTGACGATAGGAATATTGAATTGGACTTTACCACATTAGATTATACTTACCCGGGAAAAATCATATATGCATATAAAATGGAAGGAATGGATAACGATTGGGTATATACCAACCGTCGATTTGCTTTTTATAACCAACTCAAAAAAGGAAAGTATATGTTGCGGGTAAAGGCGACAGATGAAAACCGGATGGAATACGGTGATCCCGTTAGTTTTGAGATATACAGGGCGCCCGCTTTTTATGAAACCCGAGGGGCCTACCTGCTCTATTTTGTAGTTGTTTTAATTGTAATTTACCGGACTTATCGCATCATACACAACCGGATAAAATTACAACAGGAATTGAGAATTGCTCAGATTGAAAGGGATAAATCGGAAGAACTGGTTCAAGTGAAATTGAAGTATTTTACTAATATTTCTCATGATTTGCTCACTCCTTTGGCCGTTATTTCTTGTCTGATAGATGATATTGAAATGCTGTTTAAGCCAAAGATAAGGCAATTGGGAATGATGAGGGCTAATATAACTCGCCTCAGAAGGTTATTGCAACAGGTATTGGATTTTCGAAAAATGGAAAGTGGAAATATGAAACTCCGAATTACCCGGGGAGATATTTCTACCTTCATAAAGAATATTTATGCACATAATTTTATTCCTCTTTTTGAGAAAAAGAATATTCGGTTTCTGTTTCATTCGGAACCGACTTTTATTGAAGGATATTTCGATGCGGATAAAATAGATAAAATCATTTATAATTTGCTTTCCAATGCTTTGAAATATACTCCGGAAGGAGGAATAATACAAATCCGGTTACAAGTAACGGAAAGGAATGATTCCAATTTTTTGTCTGTTGCCGTTGCCGATACAGGGGTAGGAATTCCTCCAGAACATATGGATGATATTTTTATTCGATTCTATAATAACAGAAATATCGACACCGGGCAAACAAACGGAATAGGGCTTTCTTTGACTCGGGATTTGGTGGAACTTCATCGTGGCAGGATCACGGTAGAAAGTAAAGAGAATGAAGGTTCGACTTTTACCGTGTTGATTCCCATAAATAAATCGGCTTTTGAAGAAACTGAATTGGATAATTATTTAATCGAGAAAGGGAGCGATCGGGAAAATGATGAAAAAGAAGCGGAATGGACAGTATCGGAGGACTTTGCTCCCAAAGAAGATTTTACCGTTTTATTGGTCGAAGACAATGAGGATATTTTATATACTGTTGAAAATATCCTTCAAAAACGATATAATGTGCAGACTGCAGTAAACGGAGCCATCGCATTGAATATGGTGAAGGATAAAGAAATCGATATCATAATCAGTGATGTAATGATGCCGCAAATGGATGGGTTGGAATTGTGCAGAAATATTAAAAGCAATATTAATACAAGTCATATTCCCGTACTGTTGTTAACGGCAAAAAGCAGTGTCGAAGACAGAATAGATTGTTATGACGCCGGAGCTGACGGATATATTTCAAAACCTTTCGATACAAAATTGCTTATTGCCCGTATTAATAACTTCTTGGCAAACAGAAGGAAAAAACAGGATGAATTTAAGTCGAATGCAGAAATTAATATATCGGTGCTGGAATATCCTTCTCCGGACGAAAATTTTCTGAATAGGGCCGTGAGCATTATCGAATCACATTTGGATGATACAAACTTGGATTTGGACTTATTTGCCGAACAAATGAACATGTCAAAATCCTCTTTATATCGAAAAATAAAAGTCATGACTAATCTTTCTCCAAATGACTTTATACGTAATATCCGGCTGAAACATGCCTGCCAAATGCTTAGAGAAAAATCAATTTCGATATCGGATGTGGCCTATGCTACCGGATTTGCGGATCAACGCTATTTTTCCAAATGTTTTAAATCCGCATTTGGGGTAACTCCTTCCGAATATCAAAAAAACAACAACACTTCTACTTGAAAACCGGTTTGGTGACACAGACTTACAAAAAATGAAAAGGCACTCGTTTGAATGCCTTTTATCTTTTAAATATAGAGTGGGTGGAAGACGGGATTCGAACCCGCGACCCTCAGAACCACAATCTGATGCTCTAACCAACTGAGCTACGACCACCATGTTTTGACGGTGCAAATATACAACTTTGTTTGCATTTGCCAAATTTCCGGGAATATTTTTATAAAGAAATTGAATGAAAAAGTGTAAAACATTCGGGTTTACATGAAAACGGGAAAAGTCGCATGTAGTTGTAAAAAAGCCTGTTTTCATTCAGACTGCATGGTGATAGCGGCCGGATTTACCTCGGTTGAGAAAATGATCTAAGCATTACAGCTGTATATGGAGCAACGAAAAAGGTTTTCGAAAATAAATACGTCCCCGGTTAGAGAGGAATAATTTTTTCTGAGGGAAAAATCGTTTATATTTGCCGATAAGCTAAAAACAGTTTGATGATTTTGATCTACAGTCCTCGAAAAAGTTCCCGGTTGGAATATATTACTGCTCATATAGTAAGGAATATATGGGGGAGCGATTCAAAAATTACTTCGGATAAGGAGTTGTTTTCCGGATACGAGGGTCCGAGTATCAACTATTCGAACGAACCGTTGAATAAAGGAATTCGGATCACTCCGAAGGATGATTTTTTATTTGAAACGGGGATTTATCCGGAACGAACCGTCGAAATCGGCCGGTGGAATGAATTATTCTGTTTTTTCCTTACTTCCGACGGAGATATTCCTTTTGATTTATTCGCCGCTTCCTTTTATTTGATCTCCCGATATGAGGAGTATTTTCCTCTGCCGAAAGATATTCACGGACGGTACGATCCTCAATATTCTTTATTGGTGAGAAACGGACTGATTGAAACACCGATTATGGATCGGTGGGCATGGCGGCTGAAAGAATACCTGATAAAATCCGGTTGTCCGGAATCCGAATTTAAACCGAGAAGTTTTCGGGTCATTAATACTTTCGATATCGATCATCCTTTTATGTTTCGAAACAAAGGCATCGCTATCAATTTGCTCGGGGGCGTAAAAGACCTTTGTGGGGAAAATAGCGATCAATTGAAAGCGAGGATCAAAACAGTCCTTCATTTACGAGAAGATCCTTATTTTGAAGCGTTGGATCGGATTGATCGGTTTCAAAAGAGTTGGGACAGGGAGTATTATTTATTTATATTACTCGGAAAATACGAAGCACGGGGGAGAAGGACAATTTATCCTCTTCGTCGATTTTTTCGCTATCTGAGAAGAACAGACCATACTGTTATCGGATTGCATCCGTCTTACTCGGGAGCATTCGATGAAAAAGAAATTCTCCGGGAAAAGAAACGGTTGGAACAATTAATCAATCTGCCGGTCAAGACCAACCGCCAACATTATTTGCGGATCCGGATTCCCGAAACCTGCCGGCAATTAATCCGAGCCGGGTTTACGGACGATTTTACTCTCATCCATTCCGCTTTTCCGGGATTTCGAGCCGGCACCTCCATCCCGTTTTACTTTTATGATCTTGATACGGAAACAACCACTTCTCTTTTGATGCATCCGACGGCGGTAATGGATACGACCTTGATCGGGCAGATGAAACTTTCCGTAGATGAGGCCCTTCACAAGATAAGGCAGTTGGCCGATGCGTGCAAAGAAGTCGGCGGTGACTTTATAATGTTATGGCATAATTCGAATCTGGCCGAAATCTCATCACCCAATCCGTGGATTACTGTTTTTGAAAAAGCTTCCGAATATGCGTTCTCTTTGGAAACCGGTTCTCACCCTGAGGAAAACTTTTTCTCGGCTTGATGAGAAACTTTTCTCATCTTGATGAGAATTTTTTCTCGCCTTGATGAGAAAACTAACCGGATTAAAATCGATATTCCTCTACCCCTTCATTATACTTTTCAAACAACTTACGGGAAGTATCCGTAAATTTGATCATCGGATCGTAAGCAGCCGGAGGAAGTTCTATGAGTGGATGAATGGCTAAGGAGTCTCTTTTGTCGGCACGACTGACAGGTACCAATGTGAAATCTGTTTTCCCTTCTTTTTCTTTTTTATATACATAGACCAAGCTGTAAGAACAAGAGTTAATACGGGTTTTATAGGCATCCTTGGTTAATTTTATTTTGATCAGTTGTCCTCCTACCGTATTGGGAGTTTTCATACCCGAAATGAAATTACCGAGGGAATAAACGATTACCCGGGAGATATTTCCTGTTGAATCACGCACCACCTTGGAAGGCTGAACCACATGAGGATGAGATCCGATGATCAGGTCGGCTCCCTCCCGGGCCAGCAATCGAGCCAATCGTTCTTGCTCTTTGTTTTGTACCAATTTATATTCGTCTCCCCAATGCATATTGGCAATAATAATATCCGGATCCAGTTCTTTCGCCCGTTGAATATCTTTTTTTATTACATTGGTATCAATATAATTGACTACGTTAGGCGCTTTTACTTCCAATCCGTTTGTATCGTAAGTATAATTAAGAAATGCCATCCGTATATCGTTTTTAGTCAACATCATGGGATAGAAACGAGCCCTTTCCTCTTCGTTCTTAAATGTACCCGTATATCTTACCTGTAAAGAATCCAATACATCGATGGTTCGTTCCAATCCTTTGGAATGTCGGTCGAGACAATGGTTATTGGCAGTAAGAAAAACGTCGAATCCGGCTTCTTTTAATGCCACCGCATATTCATCGGGTGCACTGAACATGGGATAACCTTTATACGGTTTTCCTCCCAAGGTTACCTCCAGATTCACTACAGCCACGTCGGCCGAGCTTATTTCTTGCTTTACATATTGAAAATAAGAACTGTAATCGTATTTTCCGTTTCTGAATGCATTATCCAGTTGAGATTGGTGTTGCATGGCATCGCCGGCAAACAACAACGTAACTTCTTTCGGCGATTCGGGGATAATAGCGGGAAAATGTTCCGTCCTGTCTTGTCCTTTATTAAAAAACCAAAGAGAAAGGAGTAAAGCAACGGGAAGGGAAAAAAGGAGAATGCCTTTTGTTCGGGAGATAACTTGATTCATAACAGTATATTTACGCAATATGAGGACTGTCTCAAAAGAGCGGGTATTTCCCGGACTTTTGGCACAGCCTCATCCGTAATCAATAAATAGCTTTCTTTCCTGCCAATAATGTATTTCTCATCAGTGAAATAATAGTCATCGGACCTACACCTCCCGGAACGGGAGTGATATAAGAACACTTGGGAGCTACCTCGTCAAACTTAACGTCTCCCGTCAGTTTGAAGCCGGATTTGGTTTTATCCGAAGGAACACGCGTGGTGCCTACATCAATTACCACCGCTCCTTCTTTTACCATATCTGCAGTAAGGAATTCGGGAGATCCCAATGCTGCGATGATAATATCGGCTTGAAGGCAATAGGATTTGATATCTTTAGTCCGGCTGTGGCATACAGTAACGGTACAATCTCCGGGGTTGGCTTTTTGCATCATCAGAGAAGCCATCGGTTTACCGACAATATTGCTTCTTCCCAAGATAACGCAATGCTTTCCGGAGGTCTCGATACGATAGCGTTTCAACAATTCCAAGATGCCGGCAGGAGTTGCCGAGACAAAACAAGGCAAACCGATAGACATGCGACCTACGTTGATGGGATGAAAACCGTCCACATCTTTCCGATAATCGATTGTTTCAATCACTTTCTGTTCGGAAATGTGTTTCGGAAGCGGGAGTTGCACAATAAAACCGTCTATATCGGGATCATTATTCAATTCGATGACCTTTTGCAGTAATTCTTCCTCCGTAACATCCTCTTCATATCGGATCAATGAAGACTTAAATCCTACTTCTTCGCAGGTTCTTACCTTATTGGCCACATAGGTCTCGCTTCCTCCGTCGTGTCCGACCAATACAGCGGCCAAATGAGGAGTTTTTCCTCCGGCGGCTTTTATCTGTTTTACCTCTTCCGCGATCTCTGATTTTATTTGGGCCGCGGTTGCTTTTCCGTCAATTAACTGCATACTGTAACTGTATATTTATCTTTGTTTTATCTTCGTTTTCTCATCAAACCTTTTCCTTTTCCCGGCATTTGAGTCGTCATCATCTTCATCATTTTGCGGGTCTCGTCAAACTGTTTAAGCAATTTGTTTACCTCCGTAACCGAAGTGCCGCTTCCTTTGGCGATACGGGCTCGACGAGAGCCGTTCAGTATGCCCGGATTAGACCGTTCTTGCGGAGTCATCGAATAAATGATGGCCTCAATCCCTTTAAATGCATCATCATCTATATCAATATCCTTAAGCGCTTTTCCCACTCCCGGGATCATGGAAGCCAAGTCTTTCAGGTTTCCCATCTTTTTTATCTGATTAATCTGAGATAAAAAGTCATTGAAATCGAACTGATTTTTGGCAATTTTCTTTTGAAGACGTTTAGCCTCTTCTTCATCATATTGTTCCTGTGCTTTTTCTACCAACGAGACGATATCACCCATTCCCAGAATACGATCGGCCATACGGGAAGGATGAAACAGATCGATTGCATCCATCTTTTCTCCCGTTCCCACAAATTTAATGGGTTTGGTAACAACCGTTCGGATTGACAAGGCAGCTCCCCCCCGGGTATCTCCGTCCAATTTGGTCAATACAACTCCGTTAAAATCCAAGCGATCATTGAACTCTTTAGCTGTATTGACGGCATCCTGACCGGTCATAGAGTCCACAACGAATAAAATCTCATTGGGTTTCACAGCTGCTTTGATAGCTGCGATTTCGTTCATCATTTCTTCATCTACCGCCAATCGTCCGGCTGTGTCTATGATAACGACATCCCGGTTATTATCTTTGGCAAATTTGATTCCGTTTTGCGCAATTTGGACCGGATTTTTATTTCCTTCTTCCGTATAAACAGGAACCCCTATTTGTTCCCCGACTATTTTCAATTGGTCGATAGCGGCAGGACGATATACGTCACCGGCCACCAATAACGGTTTTTTATTTCTTTTTCCCGCCAAGAGTTTAGCTAATTTCCCTGAAAAAGTGGTTTTACCCGAACCTTGCAGACCCGACATTAATATTATCGATGGATTACCTTCCAAATTGATGTCCTCATTTGTTCCTCCCATTAATTCCGCCAGTTCATCATGAACAATCTTTACCATTAACTGGCCGGGCTTAACAGCAGTAAGAACGTTTTGTCCGAGGGCTTTCTCTTTTACCGTATCCGTAAACTGCTTTGCTACTTTATAATTTACGTCAGCGTCCAATAAGGCTTTCCGCACATCCTTTAATGTTTCGGCAACATTAATTTCCGTAATTTTTCCTTCTCCTTTTAATAGTTTAAATGACCTGTCTAATCTTTCACTTAAATTTTCAAACATATTATTTGCAGGGATTTTATTAATTTACAACTCCACGTTAAAAAATGAATTTCATTTTCACGCAAAAGTATAACAAACCGGTTAATTATCAAAGGAGTTCGGGTTATTTATCCGATTACGGGAATGGAATGAGTCGGCTGTAGTATCTCATTTCAAAAGCACTCCTATACTATCCAAACTGCAAGTTCCCAATATCCCTACTCCATTCTCTACATTGGAGCGGACCGGAATAGGTTCGGCAAAACCGCCCTCTATCAACTGTTTTTGCAATGTTTTATCATTCAGGGCGGTAAACCTTTTCATATAGTAATAATAGTCCGAAGAAAAAGTATATAAAAATGCATAAAAATAGACCTTGGGAGTTTTCAAATATCCTACAAATCCGGAAGGACCGTTCGTCCCGTAATCAGCTCCAAAACTACTGAACGGGCCATAATCTTCTTTTGTCTTAACACGTAAAGTATACGTTTCTCCATCGAAAAGATCATCTGTAAAAACCCTTCCGCAGGTACTGTTCAGGTAGCCGTAATCCAAAATTTTATCCAGTACCGAAACCTCGTTATCAAAAACGGGTTCATCTTCATAATTTATCTGCAGGTTAGCCCATCTGTATTCGTCTGTATATGCCCGGGCATCTACATCCCACACAGGACACCAAACCATAAACCGGATAAAATAGAAGTTTTTTTCTCCTGGAGGATCGTTAAAGGTAACCGAAAAGCGGTAAGACTTCTCCCAATAGTAGGAATAATAGGAAACGGGAGGCAGTGTATCCAAGGCCAATTTTCCGATGGGGATGACTTTAGGTACAGCGGACTGTGCCGAGATTTCCGGATAGCCGTCGACTTTTGCCGTCACTTTAATCCGATCTCCTTCTTTCGGAATATAATCTGCCCGGTAAAAGCCTCGTGTTGAAATGGGGTCTTCTCTGTTTTTCCATTGCATTTTTTCTTTGAATTCTCCATTTATATAGAGATTTACATCTGCTTGCCAAATGGAATCGGCGGGTTGATCGTCCGTATAAAACCAGGTCCTTGTGATGTGGACTTCAATGGGAGTATCGGCAACGATTACGCTGTTTAAGACCAACTTCGGGTTCGTTCGTAAATGTTCCAAGTCTATTTCTTTGATGCAACTGCTCCATAAGAAAAACGCCGGAATTAAAACGGTCATAAGTAAATACTGTCTCATTGCTTTCAAAATTTATATGTATAAGTAATGGTTGGAATAATAGGTAGCATACTAATTTGTTTGAATACGGGTATTTGTTTTTTGTAACATCCGCCATTCTCGGAATCTTCCCCGGGTAGGGGACACACTTCTGCATTTTTGTGTCCTTTATAGACCATAAAAGGATTCATTCGGCAATAAACATTATAGATGCTGATGTTCCAGATGCCCAGCCTCCCCTTCTTTTTCGGGCGAAGAAAATTGATGCCGGCATCTAAACGATGATAAGCAGGTAATTGATAATTATTACGTCCTGTATAATTGTCCGGCTCATCCTGTTTATTGTAGGAATAAATCCCTTCCACCCAATCTTCTGCTGTTTCGTACGATTCCAACGATAATGTTTGCCTGTTACCCGATGCCAAGATCCAAGCTGCGGATAATTCTATTTTCGGAGTAAGTTTGTGCATGACTGCAATATTCAGTTTGTGGCGGTTATCATATTTACAGGGGAAACGTTTCCCTTCGTTTATTTCCTCAAATTTACGATCGGCCCGCGAGAGAGCGTAACTGATCCAACCGGTTGTATTTCCGGTTTGTTTCCTCGCCATAAACTCTATTCCAAACGCACGGCCGCTCCCGGCAGTTAACTTTTCTTCCCATACGGCAAAAGCAGGCAGGAAAGAATAACCGTCGCGATAATCAAGTAAATTATTCATTTGTTTATAATACCCTTCCACCGAAAAATCATACCGTTTTTTCAAGTTATAATAAAAGCCTAAAGATAGCTGATCGCTCTCCAAGGGTTTGAAACGGCCTGTCACCGGCATCCAGGAATCGGTCGGTAAATTGATATAACTGCTGTTCAGTAAATGAACGAACTGATTCATACGAGCATAAGAAGCCTTAAAACTTAAATCATTTAATAGCAACCATCGGGCAGAGAGACGCGGTTCGGCCGAAAGGTAGGTTTTATTTTGTACAGAAAAAAGGCTTAGACGCATACCGACATTCAGCTTGATCCGTGAAGACAAGGTTCTTTCACCTTCCACGAAAGCAGATACTTCATGTGACCATAACACATCATTGGTAAATATTTTATTGATCCGGTCCGATTCTTCCCCAAAATTATTTTCCGCTTTATAGCGACTGTATTCCGGTCGAAAACGATGAATCAGATAATCCGCTCCAAAACGGATATGAGAATTGGGGGAGGGGAGATAATCGAAAGAAGAGCGTACGCCGAAATCGGTAATTCCATTCAGACTGAATGTTTTATTATAGGTATATTCATAATTTTCGCTTCCCTCCACATCATATTTATACTCCGTTTCGCTTTCCATCGAAGACCGGTATTGAGTATAAACACCCGACACCCGACCAAACAGCTTATTATTAAAAACATATGTCCATCCCAAAGTAGCCATCAGATTACCCCAATTTAAGGAAGCCTCCGTTTTATCCCGATAAGGAGTATGATTGGCTTCTTCTTGCGAGTTAAACTTTTCCGGAGCGGCTTTTAAGATGTCTTTCCCGTTATAAACACTGAAGAACATACGGCTGCGATCATTGAATATATGATTCAGTTTGAGATTTAAGTCATAGAAAGCATAACGTCCTTCTACTTTAGAACCGTCGACTTTTTCTGTCTTATTCATAATGGCAAAGGCCGGTATGGTAATCGCATCGAGCCAGGTATGTCGCAGTGCCGCCATAAAGGAGGTTTTGTCCTTGCTGATCGGCCCTTCCAATGCCAAATTTGCTGAAATTAATCCTAAGGACGTATTTCCATGATACTCCTTCATATTTCCTTCCTTGGTATGTACTTCCACAACCGAGGAGAGCCTTCCTCCGTAACGTGCCGGAAAGCCGGACTTAAAAAAATCCATTCCTTTCACGGCTTCTGTATTAAAAGCGGAGAAAATTCCTCCCAAGTGATTGACCTGATACACCGGATTACCGTCAATTAAGAAAAGGTTTTCATCCAACCCTCCTCCACGTACATACATGCCGGCAAATCCTTCCGTACCGGAAGATACTCCGGGTGTTAATTGAAGCGTTTTAACGAGATCCGATTCGCCAAAAATAGTGGGAGTGGATTGTATGGTTTTTTGGCTGAATTCCAGTTTTCCCATCTGTGTATTCATTACAGGCCGTTGATCCCGCTCAGAGGAGATTACCACCTCATCTAATACCGCATTTTCTTCCAACGGAATAATGAGCATCGTATCTCGTTCCATAAACGGGAAGTTAACGACAGCGAGTTTATAACCGATATAGGAAATATTCAATTGAATATCTCCGGGATCAAGAGATAAACTGAAAAAACCGTAATTATTGGTGGCTACTCCTTTATGCGTTGCGGTTTGGTATACAGAAGCTCCGATAAGTGATTCCGAAGAGGCCCTGTCACGAACAAAACCGCTAATTACTACCTGTCGCGGACGTTTCTTCAAGATAAGGGTCCCGGCATGTTGCTGCCACATCAGCGAAAGGGGGAATAATAAACGATCTAAACACTCTCTTAATGGTTCTTTTTTGGCTTGAAAGTCCACTTTGGACAACCCTTCCATAATGACTGTGCTGTAAGAAAAATAAAGTCCGCTTTGTTTTTCAATTTCTGCCAGGATTTTTTCTAACGGTTGTTGATGTATATCAAGCGTTATTGTAATTGTATCCAACGATCCGGTTCTCTTTTGGGCAAAGAGAGCGGGTGCGGAACAAAATAATGTCCCGAATAATATAATGTATATATGTCGCATTGTTTTATTACCGTAGTTTTGCCGGAGGGATTGTAAGTTTTATCTCCAGCGTTTCATTAATAATTTTTAATATTTCTTCCAACGATGCATTGTCAAAAGAAGCAGTAAGTCTTAAAGAGCTTGCCTCTTCCGGTAAAGAGAGGGCGGTTTGATAGGTTTCATTAATATCTCGGATCACTTCAGTCATCGGTGTATTACGGAAGCGAAGTTCTTTTGTCTTCCATGCCAACCAATTGAGAGAACGGGTTTCTTCTTCTAATTGAATCCCCTCATTATCACGGTAAATTGCCGACATTCCGGCTGTCAATAATAATTTTTCTTTATCTGTTTCAAAAGAGACTTTTCCGGTATTGACACCCAGGCGGGTTTCTCCTTCTTTTTCTTCCAATTGAAAGGAAGTGCCCAATACAGTAGTTATTGTCTTTCCTGCATGAACAGAAAAAGGAACACTCTCATTCCGTTGTACTTCAAAAAAAGCTTTTCCGGTCATCTTTATCATTCGCATTTCTTGTGTATACCGGAGGCGATCATAACTGATCTCCGAATTTGCCGCCAAGGTGACAAAGGAGCTGTCCGGTAACCAAACTTGTTTCATTACATCCGTGGAAGCAATTATTATCCAATCTGTCTGAGGGCGATTCAATAAGTAAAGGGTGCCTGAGCCGATTAGAAGAAGTAATGTTGCTGCAGCACCGAGCCAATACTTTCGAAGGAAAAGCGTGCGATGCATTCCTTGCTTTTGCCGAAAGAGTTCCCAAGCTGCCTTCGCATCTAAGCCACCCTTCCGGTAATGACGGGCTACAAAACGTATATTCTTCTCTTCCGTATCCATATTTTTTTAATTACACCTGTTTCCGATTACCGGTATACTATCCACTCTAGCCTGAACGAAATACATCAGTCCCATTATAATCCATACTTTTTTCATTGTTCTTCTTTTTTTAGTTTAACATTTGCACCTAAGACAAGGAGGTCTTGAAAAACCCCTATCGATTCTATGAAAAAAAGAACAAATAAATTTTTTTTCCTGTCTCCCGTAGCGCTTTTAATGCCTTACCCATTTGGTTTTCAACAGTCTTCACGGAAATACGTAATTCCTCGGCTATTTCCCGGTATTTTAATCCGTCCCGTTTGGAAAGAAGAAATATACGCCGACGTTCGGCCGGTAAGTTATCTATTGCTTTCCATAAACGGGCATCTCGTTCGGCGCACAATATATTTTCCTCAAGGGTCGAATCTTCCTCCTCCGATAGTCGATCGGCCGATTCCCAAGAAGGGGTTTGCTGAATGAGATTCAGGCTGCGGTTACGGACAGCCCGATAAAGGTATGCTTTCAGGTTGGAGATAGAGGTATCTTCATTATTTTTCTCCCAAATATCTGCAAATGCTTGTTGTACAATGTCTTCAGCATCCTCTACTCGTTCCAAAGTACGAAGGGCGAAAAGACATAACGGACGATATAGCTTTTTGAAATGTTGTTCAAATTCTGTAACACTTATTTTCCCCATACCCACAGAAAACCAATAGGGTACAAAGAAAAGGAATATTTTAAAAAGCAAGGTCTCTTTTATAAAGAAGAAGCGGATTTTTTCATTTAAGTTTCGGGTGTGTTTATTTTTAATTCTTATGAAATAACACAATTAACTTCCATGAGGAAGAAGTATTCTCATTGTATATTTCTTATCCGGATGACAGAGAAGGATTTTACAACTTACTCTTCATCAAATTCGATTAACCGGGAGAGTTCATTTTCGCCGGCCTCATCGTATAATTTCTCAATTATCACAATCTCTTGTCGAAAACAACACGGATTAATCGGAAAAGGAGACTCTGTAAACCATTCGTATCCGATCACAGCTATTTTTCCGTTGCTCAAAAGACAAGCAAGAACATCTTTTAATATATGATGAAAATAAAGATGTCCGATTCTTTTAAACTCAAGATTCTCTTTCCCGTATTTAATTCGCTTACAAAAAGATAAAATCCTTTCCGGCGACAATCCGCATTCGGACCCGGAAGCCAGTTTCACTATCTTCTTGAATTTGTTATACAGTTCCAAGGCTCTGTTGGCTATCTCATCTGCCGTCCTCGCATCTGTTTCTTTTAAAGTCAGGGCCTGCAAATCAGACATCACATAGTAATGATATGCAGAAGTTAGTGCCAAAAGTTTGAACAGACGTTGAGTTTGCCGGGCGCGTTTTTTCACCAGCCTTTCTTCTCTTTTTTTATCTCTTCCGCTGAATGTATCCGCAAAACGAGAAAAAACAGAGGTAATTTTATCCAATATTTCCGTTTGAATTCCTATCATCGTTGTCGTTTTTTTAAAATAACATTTGTCAAGTCCAAACGGTTCAATCATAATCATTTATTAAGAAATTCTTCCTCTAAGTTATAGTTT
>DAIQOU010000472.1:0-4021 GCA_036787725.1 Bacteroidales bacterium | reverse complement strand
ATAAAATATTCCACATGAAAAATCTGAAATTTACCAAGATGCAGGGAGCCGGGAATGATTACATTTATATCAACGGTTTTAGCGAAACGGTCGAGAATCCGTCCGAATTGGCAATTCGATTGAGTAATCGGCATGTGGGAATAGGAGCGGACGGACTGGTATTGATTTTACCTTCTTCCGTGGCAGATTTCAGAATGCAAATGTTTAATTCGGACGGTTCTGAAGCGGAAATGTGCGGAAATGCTTCCCGGTGTGTCGGGAAATATGTATTTGATAAAGGACTTACTTCCAAAAAAGAAATAACATTGGAAACAAAAGCCGGGATAAAATACATTACATTACTTGAAGGTAATGCAAAAAGCAGACAGGTAAGGGTAGATATGGGAGAACCGATATGGGATCCGCAATTAATCCCGGTTAATCTGCCTTTTTCTCCTATATTAAAGTATCCGCTCGAGATAGAAGGAACAGGATGGGAGATAACGTGTGTTTCCTTGGGAAATCCTCATGCGGTAGTATTCACAACCGATATAAAAGATCTCGATCTTCGTTTTTGGGGACCAAAATTGGAGAATCATGTTCTTTTTCCTCAAAAAACAAATACCGAATTTATTGAGATTATTGATCGGAATACTATTAAAATGCGAGTATGGGAAAGGGGAGCGGGCGAAACACAGGCCTGCGGAACCGGTGCCTGCGCTGCCGTGGCAGCCGGGGTGTTGAATAAGTTGACCGACAGAAAAGTTAAAGTTCAATTGCTCGGAGGTGAATTGGAAATTGAATGGAATGAAGCCGACAACCGTATTTACATGACGGGAGAAGCGGTCACTGTTTTTGAAGGAACAATGGTATAATTAAGTTAGCAAACAACATAATTTCATATTAATAAATCTTCAATGTATGTCAGAGTTACGATTTAGAGCTGTTGCTGCAGCATCAAACCGCAAGCCGGTAGAAGTAGAAAAACCGGCTTTAAAAACGTCGGATTATTACGGAACAAAAGTGTTCAATCGGGGAGCAATGGCGAAGTATCTTTCGAAAGAAACCTATAAAATAATTATGGGAGTGATTGATAAAGGTACTCATATTGACAGGGGAATAGCAGAACATGTAGCGGCAGGAATGCGTATGTGGGCATTGGAAAACGGAGCTACTCATTACACACATTGGTTTCATCCCTTAACAGACGGAACGGCTGAAAAACACGACGCTTTTGTCGAACATGACGGGAAGGGCGGTTTAATTGAAGAATTCAGCGGAAAACTATTGGCGCAACAAGAACCGGATGCTTCCAGTTTCCCTTCGGGAGGACTTCGCAATACATTTGAGGCCAGAGGTTATTCGGCTTGGGATCCCACTTCTCCCGCTTTCATCATAGGAGACACGTTATGTATTCCGACCGTTTTTATTTCTTATACGGGAGAATCGCTTGATTATAAAACTCCTTTGTTAAAGTCCATAGCAAAAGTAGACAAAGCAGCTGTAGATGTATGCCAATATTTCAATGAGGATGTTAAAAAAGTCTATTCCAATCTGGGTTGGGAACAGGAATATTTTTTGGTAGATGAAGATCTGTATGCTGCACGCCCCGATTTATCTCTGACAGGAAGGACATTAATGAGCCATGAAAGTGCCAAGAACCAACAACTGGAAGACCACTATTTCGGAGCCATACCTATACGGGTACTCCGATTTATGGAAGAACTGGAATACGAATCTTATAAACTGGGAATTCCGGTCAAAACAAGACATAATGAGGTAGCTCCCAACCAATTTGAACTTGCTCCGATTTATGAAGAATGCAACTTGGCAGTAGATCATAATCTGTTAATTATGTCTTTAATGGATACAGTGGCACGCAGGCATTCTTTTCGGGTCCTTTTTCACGAAAAACCATTCAAAGGAATCAACGGTTCGGGAAAACATAACAACTGGTCTTTATCTACCAATACAGGTATTAATCTGCTTTCTCCGGGAAAAGATCAGGTAGAAAACATGCGGTTTATTACGTTTGTTGTTAATATATTAGCTGCCGTACACAAAAATAACGGATTACTGAAAGCGTCGATTTCTTCGGCTACCAATGCACACCGATTGGGCGCAAATGAAGCCCCCCCTGCTATCGTTTCCGTATTTTTGGGAACAGAGGTAAGCGATATCCTGGATAAATTTGAGGTAAGCTCTGTCCAAGATGCCATTGTTGTGGATGAAAAGAAACAGGTACGATTGGCTGTGGGACAAATTCCGGAGATCTTACTGGACAATACCGACCGCAACAGGACCTCCCCTTTTGCCTTTACGGGCAACCGATTTGAATTCCGGGCTGTGGGTTCTTCTGCGAACTGTGCTTCAGCCATGACGGCACTCAATGCGGCGGCGGCTGACCAATTGATCCTCTTTAAGAAAGAGGTGGATGCTTTAATCGAGTCGGGAAAATCAAAAGAAGAAGCTCTTCACGACATCCTCCTGAAATACATCAAAGAATCCCGCCCTATTCGCTTTAATGGCAACGGCTACAGCGATGAGTGGAAAGAAGAAGCGAAAAAGAGAGGATTGGATTGCGAAACCAGTGTGCCTCTTATTTATGATAATTATACATCCAAACAAAGTATACAAGTATTTGAAAGCATTCTTTCCGAAGTGGAACTGCATGCCCGTAATGAAGTGAAATGGGAGATGTACACCAAAAAGATCCAAATCGAATCCCGGGTATTGGGCGATTTGGCGCTTAATCACATTATTCCCGTTGCTATAGAATATCAATCTATTTTATTGGCTAATGTTTCCAGGTTGAGAAAAATATATACAGAAACGGATAAGTTTAATGAAATGGCAGATGAACAACTCCGCCTGATCGAAAAAATTTCTTGTCATGTAAATGCGATCAACGCTAAAGTTCATGAAATGATCGATATGCGTAAAAAAGCCAATATCATTGAATCGGAACGCGAAAAAGCCATCAAATACCACGATGCAGTGGCTCCCTATTTGGATGATATCCGATATCATATCGATAAGTTGGAATTAATTGTCGATAACAAAATGTGGCCTTTACCTAAATACAGAGAACTCTTGTTTACAAGATAATATTCGCAAATAAAAAATAAAAGGACCGGCCCACTTCTTTGTTGGAAGCCGGCCTTTTTTTATTTCCGAAACATACACGCACAAATCAATTCTGCTTCAACGAAAAACAGAAAGAAGTTGTCTCCAAAGAGCGGGTATTTACGGGATAGATTCCAAATTCTCAGCAATTATCCCGGAAGAGGTAGAATCCGGATAACCCTGCGTGTAACTCGGGCCGTAAGATGTCAAAGCGAAATGAGTCCCGAAGCGGGTTCAACCCCTCCGGTGTTGATGAGAGCAGGGAATTCGTCTTTTTCAAAAACCACTTTAAGTATCTAAAAATAAGAGCTTATCCGAAGGACAACAGAACTTGATCTTTTGATCAACCGGTCAAGACCAAAGGACCGGCTGATCAAGAGCTTCCGACAAAGAGATACGGACCGGATTAGCCGGAATAAAGGAAAAACGAGTCTTTGAGCCTTCTCTTCCACTATCGATTAAACATAATAGACACGAAATCCCGAGCCTAAACGAATCGACTTTAACGACGAGGCAAAATGAAGCCGTTGTACGGAAGTTTAAATCCCAATGGAACAAGATCAAGAAGGAATTTGAATAATGACTCCTCAACACACCAAATCAATCTAAAAACCATTAAGTATTGAAAAAATATTAAAAGAAACGTACAGAGTGGAATCTCGTTCAAACAAACTTTTTATTCGATCTTTCACTTAAGAGTGCATGAAAAGTCCAATTGGAGAAGAAGCACTTAAAAAAACAGAGTCATTATAATCTATCCGACAAAAAATATAATAACTGAAAACAGGCTGCTCCCGATCTTTCGGAATCATCTTATTCGATCGTCCGATCAATAGAATCAATCGACCTGACAAACAATAAATTAGTACTGATTTAATCCTTTTTAAAGAAACCTTTCCCAACAAAATAAAAACCG
>DAIQOU010000061.1:0-14969 GCA_036787725.1 Bacteroidales bacterium | reverse complement strand
ACAAATCCGATTATCCTTTGGCTGTTGAAGAAATAAATCATAAGATAAATGAGTACATTATTTAAATAAATTATTCTTTTCGAGAGAGAATAAATATTCGATGGGCGTCAAAAAAACAATAGTTATCCGGGGGAGATACTCACCTGCATACAGGTGAGACGTTCACCTGCATAGAGGGGAGACACTCCCCTGCATAGAGGGGAGGAGTTCCCCCGAAAAGATTACGGCGGATGACCGGTAATCTGTAAAAAAGGAGGGAAAGAAAGAAATTATTCATTCTTTTGTAAAACTTAAAAAAGAATAACCATGAGAAAATGGATTTTATTATTGACAATTGTATTATTAGGGGCTTGCAGTTCTTCCAAAGAAGAAGGGAAAGAAAAAGAAGTCTATTTCTTTACTTCTTTTCATGAACCGGCCGATGCGGGGCTCCGCTTGTTATACAGTTATGACGGATATCGGTGGGACAGCATTCCCGGTATATTTCTGAAACCCCAAACGGGAATCCAACAGATCATGAGAGATCCTTCTATAGTGGTGGGACCCGACAGTACTTTTCATTTGGTTTGGACTTGCAGTTGGAAAGGCGATCCGGGTTTCGGATATGCTTCTTCCGACGATTTGATTCATTGGAGCGAACAACAATATATTCCCGTGATGGCTTTTGATACCTCTACTGTCAATGTATGGGCTCCCGAACTGTTTTACGAGGATGAAACCGGCGAGTTTTATATCGTGTGGGCTTCCACTGTTCCTTTTAAGTTTGAGAAAGGTATTGAGGATGAATATAATAATCATCGCTTATACTATACAAAGACAAAGGATTTCAACGAATTTACACCGGCCGAATTGTTTTATGATCCGGGCTTCAGTTCGATTGATGCCGTGATTGTAAAACGGGCGCCGGCCGATTATGTGTTGGTCGTGAAAGATAATACCCGTCCCAACCGGAATATCCGGGTAGCATTCGGAAAGTCTCCTGTAGGCCCTTTTGAGAATTTGTCGGATGCATTTACGGATAATTTTACGGAAGGCCCTTCTGTTGTGAAGGTAGGAGATGATTGGTTGATTTACTTTGATTCTTACAGAAGTAAAACCTACGAGGCGGTATCAACCGGAGATTTCATTACGTTTACGAATATAAACGACAGTATATCGATACCGGAAGGTCATAAGCATGGTACAATATTTAAAGCTCCGGAACATATTCTTACTAATTTGTTAAAGCCTTAACAATATGAAATGCGGGTTATTGATCGGTGTATTTACAGTATTGAGTTGGACGGTGACGGGAAATAATCCTTTACCGGCTTTTCCCGGTGCTGAAGGATGGGGAATGTATGCTCAAGGAGGAAGAGGCGGTATCGTGATGGAGGTTACTAATTTGAATGATGACGGTCCCGGGAGCTTTCGGGAAGCAGTGATGAATCCCAATCCCCGTATTGTGATCTTCCGGGTTTCGGGAACCATTCGCTTACAGTCGGAAGTGATAATTACCTCTCCTTATTTGACTGTTGCCGGACAAACGGCTCCGGGAGACGGAATTTGTTTAAGAGGATTTCCGTTGGATATACGAAATACACATGATATTGTTATTCGAGGAATCCGGGTGCGTCCCGGAATCGAGTCCGGATTGATCGGGTCGGAGATCGATGCGATTGAAATTCGGGATTCGGAACGAGTAATGGTGGATCATTGTACTTTCAGTTGGTCGAATGACGAAGGAATTAATAATTGGCATAAAAGCAGTTACGTTACTTTTCAATGGTGTATGATGAGCGAACCGCTGCATCGTTCCATTCATGAGAAAGGAGCGCACGGATACGGAGCCTCGATTGGAGGGTACAAGGCTTCTTTTCACCATAATATATTGGCCAATGCCGTAGCCCGAAACCCGAGTATCGGAGGTAATAACCAACATTTTACGGTATTGTTGGATATCCGAAATTGTGTAATTTCCAATTGGCAGCATCGTTCTTGCGACGGGAAACCGCTTTCGGTCAATATTGTCAATAATTATTATAAACCGGGACCCGCAACACGGGAAGAGGTAAAGCGGAGAATTGCAAGGATAGATGATTCTTCCGAGATGGGATTCTCGGGAATATGGCATATTGAAGGAAATTATGTAGAAGGATATCCGGAGATAACGAAAGATAATTGGGCCGGCGGAGTGGATTTTGAGGGGGAAACTTCGGAAGCGCGTAATCGTAAACATACCCCCTTTCAAGTGGCTCCGGTAACGACTCATTCGGCGCCGGAGGCTTATAAACTGGTTCTTCGTTATGCCGGAACGCCGAAAAGAGATATTCAAGAGGAACGAGTTGTTTCTCAAATCAGAACGGGAGAATATAAGTCGGGTACGAACGGAATCATTGATAGTGTGGATCAGGCGGGCGGATGGCCGGAACTGAAAACCGAAACACCTCCGAAAGATTCGGATAAGGACGGTATGCCGGATGATTGGGAGAAAGAACATGGATTGGATCCCTTTGATCCTTCCGATGCCGGAAAAGATTATTCGGGAGACGGATATACCAATATAGAGAAATATATCAACAGTTTAATTCCGGAGATGAATTGAATGGCTTAAAGGAATGAATAACATGAAATTATATGAAACCTGTTTGAAAAGGTTGCACCAAAGAGCATAAACATGATGCGGGTTCCATATGACCTCTAAAAATAAAATTATGTATATATGAAAAAAATAATCATCTTATCGGTCTGTTTGGGATTGTGGGTCGGTGTAAGCGCGCAAGAAGGGGCATATTACACCGGGAAAACGCTTTCCAATACAGATTATCACGACGGACAATTGAGCCCGGCGGTCGGAACGCATAATATTCAGACATTACGGGCTAACCGGCAACATCCGGATAAGAGCGACGGATTGGGATGGACTTACAATCATGCTCCCATGTTGGCGTATTGGAATAATACGTTTTATTTGCAATACCTCAACGCTCCGGTCGGAGAGCATATTCCTCCGGGACAAACCATGTTGCAAACGTCTGCCGACGGATATAACTGGTCGAAACCGATCGTTCTTTTTCCGGAATATAAAGTCCCCGACGGATATACCAAACCCGATTACGAAGGAGTAGCCAAAGATCTGTATGCCGTAACCCATCAGCGGGTCGGTTTTTTTACTTCTAAGAAAGGTCGTTTGCTGACCATGAGTTATTATGGGGTATGCTTGGATCAAAAGGACGATCCGAACGACGGGAACGGCATCGGCCGGGTGGTTCGGGAAATTAAGACGGACGGTTCTTTCGGACCGGTTTATTTTATTCGTTACAGTCATGCGTTTAACGAAAAAAATACGGACTATCCTTTTTACAAGAAGAGTAAGGACAAAGGATTTGTGGAAGCTTGCGACGAATTGCTTAACAATCCGTTATATATGATGCAATGGGTAGAAGAGGCCGATCGCAACGACCCCCTGATTCCTTTGCATAAAATGTATAAAGCTTTCAGCTATTACCGTTTACCGGACGGACGGATTGTCGGATTGTGGAAACATGCCTTGACCGCTATCAGTGAAGACGGAGGACGGACCTGGCCGGATCGGGTGTCTCGCGCTCCGGGATTTGTAAACAGTAATGCAAAGATTTGGGGACAACAGACAAGCGACGGAAAGTATGCCACGGTCTATAATCCTTCGGAGTTCCGTTGGCCGCTCGCCGTTTCGACAAGTGTGGACGGATTGGAATATACAAATTTATATTTGGTACACGGAGGAATTACGCCTATGCGCTACGGAGGAAATTACAAATCGAGGGGGCCTCAATATCCGAGAGGAATTTTGGAAAATAACGGTACTCCTCCTGATAGTAATATGTGGGTGGTGTATAGTGTAAATAAGGAAGATATGTGGATCTCCCGGGTTCCCGTTCCCATTACGGACCGGGCATTGGAACATGCAGATGATGAATTCGATCGGTTGCCGGAAGGAGAGGAATTGGAAACATGGAATATTTACAGCCCGTTGCAGGCTCCCGTAAAGGTGGAAAAATGTCCTGACGGAAAACGCAGGCTAACGTTGAAGGATTGGGATTGGTTTGATTATGCCAAAGCCGAGAAGGTAATACCCGAATCTCGTGAGTTGAATGTAACGTTTGAGGTAACGCCGATGCAACAGGATAAGGGAAACCTTCAAATCGAATTTCAAAACGCAAAAGGACAGGCTTGTTCCCGTATTATTTTTGATAAAGACGGATTGGTAAAACTGAAGACCGGTGCTCGTTATAACACCTTGACACCTTACGAAGCCGGGAAAGCGTATCGATTCTCGATCGACTTGTCGGTGGCTTCTCGCAGCTTGACGATGCAAATTAACGAAAAGAAGATACCGACTCGTTTATTCTTTAATCCGGTAGAATCAGTGACGCGGGTCGTATTCCGTACGGGAGATTTACCGTTGGAACCGATTCCCAATACACCGGCCGATCGCTTTACCGACCTGCCCGATGCCGCAAAAGAGGAAGCAAGAGCCGAATATTATATTTCTTATTTGAAGACTGCGGATACTTCCGGTGAGGCCGGAATATTAAATGCGGATGATTTTAAGCGTTATGCAGACTATTTTAATACGATGGAAGATGAAAATATCATTCAGGCCATCCCCAATTCCGAATCATGGGAGTGGATGAAAAGCAATATTCCTTTCTTTGAATGTCCGCAAGCTAATTTTGAAGAAATGTATTATTACCGCTGGTGGAGTTTAAGAAAACATATCAAAGAAACTCCCGTCGGATACGGAATGACCGAGTTCCTTGTGAACCGTTCTTATGCGGATAAGTACAATCTGATTGCTTGTGCATTGGGGCATCATATATATGAAAGCCGTTGGCTGCACGATCGGAAATACTTGGATCAATATGTACATGTTTGGTTCCGTGGAAATGAAGGAAAACCCATGGAACGGCTCCGGAAATTCAGCAGTTGGACAGCCAATGCACTTTATAATAAGTATCTGGCAGATGGCGATAAGAATTACTTGGTGAATATGTTCCCCGATTTGCAATGGGAGTATTCGGCGTGGGAAGGAGATCATCGGTTGCCGAGCGGATTGTATTGGCAGGAAGATGTTCGCGACGGAATGGAAGAGACGGTCAGCGGCGGAAGAAAGAAACAGTATGCCCGTCCTACGATCAATTCGTATATGTATGGAAATGCAAAGGCGTTGGCTGCCATTGCCCGATTGAAAAATGACCGGGGAGCAGCAGAAATGTATGAACAAAAAGCAACCGAGATCAAAGGGTTGATATTGGATCAACTGTGGAACCCCGATAGTGTGTTCTTCGAAACATTACGGGCTCCCGGTGAGTTTGCTCAAGTAAGAGAAGCCGTAGGATACATTCCTTGGTATTTTAATATTCCGGAAGATAAAACCGAATATGCAGCAGCGTGGAATCAGGTGACGGATCCGAACGGTTTTCGGGCTCCCTTCGGGTTGACTACGGCCGAACGCAGGCATCCCGAGTTTCGTTCGCACGGGTGCTGTCGCTGTGAGTGGGACGGAGCCGTATGGCCGTTCGCTACTTCCCAAACCCTGACGGCCTTGGCCAATTTGATGAATCATTATGAAAACCATCCGATGAACGACTCTGTTTATTTTGATTTATTGAATGTATATGTGGAAAGCCAGTATTATCGCGGAAGACCGTATATCGGCGAATACCTGGATGAAACTACGGGCTATTGGTTGAAAGGAGACCAGGAGCGGAGCCGGTATTATAATCATTCTACTTTTAATGACTTGATTATTTCGGGATTGATCGGTCTAAGACCGCGCCCGGATGATGTGTTGGAAATAAATCCGTTGATTCCTCAAGACCGATGGGATTGGTTTTGCTTGGATAAAGTCCCTTATCACGGTAGGGTTATCACCATTGTGTGGGATAAAACCGGAGAAAAGTACAAGGGAGGAAAAGGGTTTTATGTATTGGTTGACGGGAAAGTGGTGATACGTACCGAACGATTGGAACGGGTCACTTATTCTTTGAAATAAATATAAAAGCCGGGTTATCACATGCAAAAGCGTCGTTGACGAGTATAAACGGAGGGCAGGTGAATGTCATTGACTTAACCGGGAAAGTTTACCGGTAGCCTTCGGCTTGTAAAGTCGGGTAGATAGCGGTTTTAAGCCGGAAGGGAGTGTCAAAAGACCAAGTATTTTTTTAGTATAGTTCCGGATTGTAAGTTTTGTTTTCGGGGAAAGCCCGAAGGGCTTTAATCCGGATAATCCCGACTACAACTCGGGGCAGTAGGACTTCCCGGCAAAATGAACTCCCGAAGCGGGTTTAACCCCTTCAGGGTTGATGGAAGTGGGGTATTGTACCCGGGGGTAATTGCTTACAATCAGGACTCGGGTTGACAATAGTGGGTTACGGATAATCTTAAAAAACGAATCGAATATATATGAAGAGAGTTATAACGAGCATTCTTTTATTCGGATTTTTCTCAAGTGCTTTTGCTTTGAAAGTGGAAGAGTTAACCTGTGAGATGAAGCAGAATCCCTTGGCGGTTGAAACGGAAAGACCTCGATTGGGATGGAAGTTGACTTCGGAATTGCCGGGAGACCGACAAACAGCTTATCGGGTAACGGTCTTCTCCGAATCGGGAGAATGCTGGAATTCGGGTAAAGTCAAATCCGATCAAAGTCAATTGGTTCTTTATAAAGGAAAGAGCTTGCAAAAAGGGAAAGCTTACTCTTGGAAAGTCAGTGTTTGGGATAAAAACGGTAAAGAATGGAAAAGCGAAGCGGCTTCTTTTGAGACTGCGCCCGATTTAAGTACGGGCAAGGCCCGGTGGATCGGGGCCGTTACATCCGAAAAGTCCGGATTGCCGACAGGCCGAAGGGACTTGCATAGTCCTTCTTTTAAGAAACCGGAGAACAAGGCGTTGTATGAAAATATAAATCCGTTAGCTTTACGAAGTATTTTATTGCGCAAAACGTTTTCTTCCGGCAAGAAGGTAAAAAGAGCAGTCGTACATGTTTCGGGATTGGGACATTATGCGCTTTTTTTGAATGGAAAGGAGGTGAGTAAGGATATTTTTACACCGGTGTGGAGCGATTACGATAAAACGGTCTATTATAATACGTATCGGGTGGACTCGTTGTTGAACTCCGGCGAAAATGCCGTCGGTGTCATTCTCGGAAACGGTTTCTATAATGCAGTGGGAAACCGGTATCGAAAGTTATGGATCAGTTTCGGTCCTCCTACGTTGTTTTTTACGTTGCAAATGGAATATGAAGACGGCTCCCGGGAAGAGATTGTTTCGGATGCTTCTTGGAAGTATGTGCCGGGACCGATCGTATTTAATGATATTTACGGAGGAGAAGATTATGATGCCCGGTTGGAACAACCGGGATGGGATCGTCCCGGATTTGAAGATGTTTCCTGGAAACCGGTGGTACTTCAGCAAGCGCCTCGCGGAATATTACGGGCTCAACAGGTGACAAGCGTTCGCGAGATGGAAGAGTTCGGAGCGATAAAGATGAGTAAGACGGATTCGAGCTATGTGTTGGATATGGGGCAGAATTTGTCGGGCTATCCCGTTATTAAAGTGATGGGAAAGAAGGGACAGACCGTGAAGTTAACGGTCGGGGAATTGCTTCACCCCGAGTTGAGAACTGTTTCCCAAAAACAATCCGGAGGACCTCATACTTATTCTTATACGTTGAAAGGAGAGGGAGTGGAGGAATGGCATCCGCGGTTTTCTTATTATGGATTTCAATATATTCAGATCGATGGAGCGGATGTATTGTCGGGTACCGGCGAAAAACCGTTGATTGTGGATGTAAAGTCTCGTTTTATATACAATGCCGTTCCCGAACGGGGACGATTTGAGTGTTCGAATGAAATCTTCAGCAAAGCGCATGTGCTGATCAAGAATGCGGTAAAAAGCAATATGCAATCGGTATTTACGGATTGTCCGCATCGGGAAAAACTGGGTTGGTTGGAAGAGACTCATTTGAACGGACCCGGATTGTTGTATAATTGGGATCTGACTCAATTTTATTCCAAAGTGATGCGTGATGCAGCCGATGCACAACAACCGGGAGGATTGGTACCGAGTATTGTACCGGAATATGTGGTATTCGACGGGAAACTCGATATGTTTCGCGACTCGCCCGAATGGGGTATTGCTTGTGTGATGGTGCCTTGGTTATATTATCGGTATTACGGAGACGATACCTTGTTGAAAGATTATTTTGAGGTGATGAAAAAGTATGTGGACCATTTGACCGGCCGGGCCGACGGACATGTTTTGTCGCACGGATTGGGCGATTGGTATGATTACGGAGAACATCGTGCCGGCTTTTCCATGAACAGCCCCGTGGAGGTCTCGGCTACCGCTCATTATTATTATGCAGCCCGGTTGGTAGCCAAAGCGGCCGAACATTTTCGTAAAACTTCGGACCGAAAACAGTATGAACGCTTGGCCGAGGAGATAAAGAAAGCATTTAATGACCGTTTCTTCGATAAGAATACCAAACAATACGGGTCGGGAAGCCAGTTTTGTAATGCGGTAGCCCTTTTTATGGATTTGGTTAAACCCGGAGATAAACAGCCTGTAATGGAGAATTTGAAAGCAGATATAAAGAAACACGGAAACCGGCTTACTACGGGAGATGTGGGAAACCGGTACCTTTTCATGGCATTGGCATTAAATGGAGAAAATGAATTGATGTATCTGATGCATGATCATGAGGATGCTCCGGGATATGGTTTTCAGCTTAAGTTTGGTGTTACTACCCTTACGGAACAGTGGGACCCGAGGAAAGGCGCTTCTTGGAATCATTTTATGATGGGACAAATCGATGAGTGGTTCTATCGTACCTTGGCCGGAATCGAACCGTTGATGCCGGGATTCAAAGAATTTAAGATACAACCGGTTCCGGTCGGAGACATGACGTGGGTAAGCGCTTCTCATACTACGTTGTATGGTGAGATCAAAGTGGATTGGAAACGGGAAAACGGATTGTTTTTATTGGATCTTACGGTTCCCGTAAATACAACGGCCACAGTGGTATTGCCGGATCGATCCGGTCGTAAAGTTACGGGAGGAGCACACCGTTTTGAGTGTAAGTATTGATCTCATCTCTTGTCCCTCTTGAAATGTTATTTTGATCCTTTTTACATCAAAATAAATGAATAAGGAATAGGACACGATTGAATAATAAAGTTGGAAAGATATAAACGAAAGTAAAATTGATACCATGAAAACAAAATGTATTACCGGTTGTCTGTGTGCGTTTATTGCAGTTTCTGCTTTTGCACAACATCCGGGATTGACAAGTACCGTTAACAGTCCCTATGCCAAAATGCATAATGTGGGGCTTTCGGATGTTCGATGGACCAACGGGTTTTGGGCCGAACGGTTTGATGTTTGTAAAGATACCATGCTGTTCAATATGTGGCGTATATTCGATGATCCGGAGTTGAGTCATGCTTATCGTAATTTTGAAATTGCAGCCGGACATCGAGAGGGAGAACATAAAGATCCTCCTTTTTTTGATGGAGATATGTACAAATGGCTGGAAGGTACGGCTGCGGTGTATGCCATCACCAAGAATCCCGAACTGGATCGCTTAATGGATCGTTTTATCGAAACGATTCGCTTGGCACAACGAGAAGACGGCTATATTCATACAGCTACTATCGTTGCGGATAAAAATAATCCCGGAGCTAAGAAAGGGTTTGAAGAGCGCTTACACTTCGAGACGTATAATATGGGACACCTGATGACTGCCGGGTGTGTTCATTTCCGAGCTACGGGGAAAAGATCTTTGTTGGATATTGCCATTAAAACGACTGATTTCTTATATCATTTTTATAAGACAGCAACAGCTGAATTGGCCCGGAGCGCCATTTGTCCGTCTCACTATATGGGTGTGGTGGAAATGTATCGTACCACTAGGGATCCCAAATACCTGGAATTGGCTGAGAGTTTGATCGATATAAGAGGAATGGTGGAAAACGGAACGGATGATAATCAGGATCGGATTCCGTTTCGGGAACAAAAGACGGCAATGGGACATGCTGTTCGGGCCAACTATTTATATGCCGGAGTAGCGGATGTATATATGGAAACGGGAGATCCGTCATTGTTGGATTGTTTACATCCCATTTGGGAAGATGTGGTCAATCGTAAAATGTATATCACCGGCGGATGTGGAGCCTTATATGACGGAACTTCTCCCGACGGAACTTTCTATACACCCGACAGCATTCAGAAGGTCCATCAATCCTATGGACGAGCGTATCAACTGCCGCAGGAAACGGCTCATAATGAAACTTGCGCCAATATCGGAAATATGTTGTGGAACTTCCGGATGCTTCAATTGTCCGGAGATCCCGTGTATGCCGATATTATGGAACTTACCTATTACAACAGTATTCTTTCCGGAATCAGTTTGGATGGAAAGAAGTATTTATACACCAATCCGCTGAGTCAAACGGAGGCATTTCCTTACCGACTCCGATGGGGAGATTTCCGACAAGAATACATTACGTGTTTTTGCTGTCCTCCCAATACGGTACGTACGATTGCCGAAACGCATAATTATGCTTATACAGTTTCGGAAGAAGGAATTTATTGCAATTTATATGGTGGTAATGTATTGAAAACCCGGTTGCCCGATGGAACTGCTGTGGAATTGGAACAAACAAGCGATTATCCTTGGGACGGATCTGTGGTTATCACCTGGGATAAAGTGCCGAAAAAGGAAGTAGGCTTATTCTTACGTATTCCCGGATGGTGCGAAGGTGCTTCCGTCACGATAAATGGAACGGATGCCGGAGTAATTGTTCAATCCGGTACTTATGTGAAGTTAAAAAGGAAATGGAAGAAAGGGGATAAAGTGGCATTGAAACTACCCTTACGTCCGCGATTGATGGAAGCCAATTCATTGGTGGAAGAAACGCGAAATCAAACCGCGGTCATGTACGGACCGTTGGTGTATTGTATGGAGTCGATTGATCTGCCCTCAGGTGTTTCTGTATATGATGTATTGATCCCGTCGGATATAACACTGAATGCAAAGGAGACACATATTGAAGGAAGTAAAGTAATGATGCTGGAAGGAAAAGCCAAACGGCTGGTTCCTCAAAAAGGAGATAACCGTTTATATAAGGAATTAAAACCGGCTTCCGGAGAAGTAACCGTTTCGTTGGTCCCTTATTACGCTTGGGGAAACCGGGGAAAGGGTGATATGTCTGTTTGGTTGCGGTTGTCGCGTTGATCCGGTGAAAAAAGAATAACCGGGTTTTCCGGTAGCCGTACAGCCTACGGCTGCTTTCTGTTGTTTCGGCTTCATTCAGGTTACGGTAAGTTCCATCCTCCAAGTCGCGAAGGGACGTCCTTATATTTAACCGACGGTGAAGCATGGCGTAACCGTCGGGAGTAGGAAGAGGAGCGGTCTCTTTCGTCCCGTACGTTTCGCTTCCGTTCCACATGTGTTTAAGCATGACTTCGTCTCTGCCGGGACTTTAAGTTGATGACAGTGGGGTCGTTACTTATGCAGGTTCGTAACTTGTCGGTTGCCCATGTCGGTTTGAACTTAACTATTGGTGTTTCGCTATATCTGCATTCTAAATAAAAAAGAATACCTTTACTTCTGCCTTATAAAACAGATGTATGAAAAAACGAAATCGTATTGGTATTTTTATCTTGCTGCTTTTTTTAACGACAAGTGTATTCTCTCAACACGAAGACTATGATAAAGAGTGGAAAAGAATTCAAGAGTTGATCGATGAAGAAGATCGGCCGCAATCGGCTATCGAGGAGATCGACCGGGTGTTGGAAAAGGCTACAAAAGTAACAAATGATGTTCAGGTAGTAAAAAGTCTGATCTTTAAAAATAAACTGAAGAAAAAGATTTCTCGTGACAATTACGGTTCCTTGTTACCGGATCTGGAAAGTCGGATCGGACAGACCGGGGATGCCTGTACCAAAGCATTGATTCATTCCATGCTTGCTGAAGCCTACCTGGATTATTATGATTCCCGACAATATTATATTCGGAAGAATGAATCGGATACCGTTCCCTTACTTCTCAACGATTGGCCGGCTACTGTTTTTTTTGATACCTTATTATATCATGTAAAGCTTTCGGTGGCGGAAAAGCAACTATTGCAGAAACGCAAGGTTTCTTATTATAAAGATATATTGGAAGAGGGAAACGATAAGGTCCGGTATCCTGCATTGTATGACTTTTTGATGAAGCGGGCATTGAATATAACGGCCCAAACTGCAAAGTTTCAATTGTATGCCGATAGCCATACCCTACCCTTAACCCCTCAAGAGTTGACTTTGCCTGCGAATCGATATGTCGCTCTTCCCATCGACAGTGTTTCCTGCGGAGAGTTAGCCGTATTTGCTTATTTCAAAGACTATTTATCCGACTTGCTGAACCGGAACCGAACGGCAACAATTATCCTGATCGAATTGGAAAAATTAAACTTCATGAAAGGTTGTGGCTTGTTGTCCGACCAAGAAGCTTTCGACGTCTTGTTGCAATTGGAACGAACCTACAGGAACAGTCCCGATAATAGTGAAATAATCAATGAAATGGCAGAGAATTATGCCCGCGCCCATCCCGGCCGAAGCAGTTCGGAGATAGAGAAAGCTGCTTGGCAATGGTTGCGAAAAGGATTGGAAAGATACCCCTCTTCGTATGGAGCCCGTAAATTGGAACTGCTTCTGAAACGCTTGGAGCGACCCCTGCTTTCGTTGAAAGGGCGAGAAACCTTGCATCCCGATGAGGAACAGGTTGTTTCGATCATTCATAAAAATACGGAACCGGGCCCGTTTGTCTTTACCTTGTATAAACAGATCGATGGGCAATACCGAAAGATGAAGTCTTATTCTTTTCGGTTAAAGTCAAAGACGACTTACAGTCCGGACACGCTGCGCCTGAATATCGGCCGGCAAGAACCGGGACGATATGTGATCGGTACATGCAATGAAGAAGAGATAAATGAGAATCCGGACGAAGATCGTTTTTATTTTAAGGTGTCCGCTCTTATGTATTATTCCCGAAGGAGCGGGATGCATGAAGAAGAGATTTTTGTTTTGGATTACAAATCGGGAGAACCTCGGAAAGGAGCGGCCGTAACTTTTTATAAAGAGATAAAAGATACCATACAGGTACTTGACGAGGCTACAACCGATGAAATGGGAATTGCCCGACTCCACTTATCCGAAGAACAATCCGGATATTATACCGTTTCGTTGGATAAGGATACCTGCATGGAACCGGAAAGATTGTATTATTCTAAATATGATTGGAGTGAATCCGGGAAAAGAGAGAAGCGACCGGAGGAACAATTGAATGTCTTTTCGGATCGAAGTATTTATCGACCGGGACAACCTCTTTTTTATAAAGTGATTCTCTGCGACAGCTTGGGGTACGTAAAAGAAAATGTCGAATGTACTGTTGGGTTGAATGATGCCAATGGTCAAATAATAGAATTTCAAAAACAAACGACCAATGAATTCGGCTCGATTGCCGGACAATTTACCTTGCCGAAATCGGGCTTACCGGGCGATTATCATTTGTTTGTTTATTCGAAAGAAGCCTTCAATAAGTATTTCTTTAAAGTAGAAGAGTATAAACGTCCTACTTTCCGGATTACTTTTGACCCCTCAACTGTTTCCGACAGCTTAGATAAAGAGGTCCGGATCAAAGCGTATGCCCGGTCGTTTTCGGGAGCTGCGGTTTCCGGCGCCAAGGTAAAGTATACGGTTCGGCGGGAACATTTTTCTTTCCGACCTCTCGGTCAGAGCCGTTCCCGCCTTATCCGGGAAGGAGAAACCCGGACGGATGACGACGGTTCTTTTGAGACAGTGTTCCAAGCGGAATCCGATAAGGAAGATACAAGAAAAGGGATGCGTAATTACCGATTTCGGATAACGGCTGTCGTTACGGATATCAACGGAGAAACCCGAGAAGAGTCTCATACGGTAGGGATCGGAGAAAAACCCATCGGAGTGGAAATCGAAATAAAAGACCGGGAAGATAAATTCCGGTTGAAAGATTTAAGAATAAATGCAACGAACTTGAAAGAGGAATCGTTATCCCTTCGGGGAATATATTCTTTGTATAGGTTGTCGGAGCGAGGTGTTCGAACGGAGATTGGCGGTGATTCGTTAATCACGGGAGTTCACCGGGAAATGCCGGTGGTATGGAGAAATCAACCTTCCGGACGTTATTTGTTAACCATAATCCTTTGGGATGATAAGGGCCGGGAAATAAAAGAATCGAAAGAATTTATCTTGTTCGGGTATGCCGATTCCCGGCCGCCGATAAATACAAACGAATGGATTGTCGAAAAGAATACTTCTTTTGCCGCAACCGTTCCGACAGAGGTGCTGTTTGGGGTGACGGATACGGTGTACGTCCTTTATCAGCTTACTGACGGGTATCGTATTTTTGAAAGGAAAATGATGAAGATGAGTAATGAATGCCGGATGTTTACCGTGCCTTATCAAGAAGAATACGGCGATCATATTTATATGACTTTCACCTTTGTCCGGGACGGAAAACTGTACAACAGTCCGGTATCTTTATTGAAATCAAAAGAAGAACCGGAAAGGGACTTGATCTTGAAGATAAGTTCTTTCAGAGACCGGCTTCTTCCGGGACAAAAAGAAGAATGGACTGTTTCGGTAGAGGATAAACGCGGTGTGCCCGTTGCATGTGAAGTGCTGGCTTCTATGTACGATGTCTCCTTAGACCAAATATGGAGAGGTGCCTCATGGGATTTTTATTTGGCACCTCAACCGACGACGTATGCTTCCACCCTTTCGTATCGTAAGCCGTATCTCTTTGATCGATGGAAAAACATTTCGCGTCGAGTATTTTCTCCTTATGTCCGCCGGCCGGATTTGGGGATGTCGGTTCTGCCGCCTCCTTCGGTTCTTTTTCCGGAGGTTCCGCGTTTTGATCAATT
>DAIQOU010000471.1:0-4027 GCA_036787725.1 Bacteroidales bacterium | reverse complement strand
TAAATCCCCCGAAACATATAATTACCGGGTGTATATAAACAACAAAAATTAAAATAACAGATGGAATCCAATGTACTCCAATTCATATTAATGTATCTCTTATTACCGCTTACGGCAGTAATTTTGGGGATAATCGGTTATATTGTAGCAAAGAAAAACCAACTTTTGAATAATAAAAAATTGATATTCTTCTCTTTGGCTTCTTGCTTAGTGTTGGCATTGCCCGGATTTTTGGGATTTATCGATTATTGGTTTATGCCGTATGTCTATATTACCCTTCAAGTTTTGTATTTCTTCGCGGGATGGTACTTTTTGAACCTGTTGAAATTATTTGAAAAAGATATAGATCAAAAGCCCTATTATGTGGAATTTCTTTTTGTATTTATAGTAATGCTTATCGGAGGTGGATTATTCTCGTTGATTTTCAATCTCTGCAACGAATTACAATACGGTTTGTGGGCTTGTACCTGTATCCTGACATTTATGTTCCCATCTATCTTTCGCAAAGCTTACGAAAGCTATATGGAAATACCGTTGGAAATATATAAAATATGGTCTTACGATAATCAGGAAGGCGATTTTGAAGATACGGAAGCATTCGACAGCGATAAAATCACGGTAGTTGAAATGGAGTTATTCAAACAAATATCCGATAAAAAACCATTGAATATCAAGGCAAAAGCACAGGAAGATATGTTGTTCGGAGTTTGGTTTAAGGTATTTATCAATGATTATAATATAAAATCATCCGTATCTCCTATCGTTTACTCAGACTACGAAAATTCTTACGGATGGATATTCTACACGATAACATCCATATTAGGACGGAAAAGATATATTGACCCCGATCTTTCTTTCGCCCAAAACAGAATAAAGGAACACCGTATTATCATAGCGAAAAGAACACGTTATAAAGAGATTGAACAAACAACGAATTATGAAGGATTCGATCAGGAATTAGGTTAAAAACATATAGCAAAAATGAGCAATAGAAAAGAATATAAAAGAGTAAATTGGATAGAAGGGATGGATGTCCGCTTCGAGATGTTTGAGCAGACAGAAAATTATTTTACCAATGCGATACACGAGTCTTCGTCAGTCCGGTTAAATAAAAATAACTTCGGATTGTTATCTTCTCCGGATGAAAAGACAATATCCAGTGAATTTGATATAAGTGAGCGGATTACAGGAATCGTAGAAATAAAACTACACAAATGCAATGCTGTTACAATTGGCGGGTGCAGGATAAATTACAATCCGGCTTTCGGGGAAGCCATAACCTATACCCATACATTCGACAAAGACAAATCTCATAATTCCTCTCAAACCACCTATTGGGACGTTATTCTCAAAATCGATCCTTTTAAAAGAATCCCTTCCGGAATACCGAATGTAGAGGAAACGCCTCCGCGTCATCCGAATACAGATACATATTACGAACTTTCAATCGTACCCAAAGGCGAGATCAACAACGAACTATTAGGTGCATACCATTTGGTTATCGGGCGTATCCGTCATTTTGGAGAACGGTATGTTGTAGATACCAGTTTTATTCCTCCATGTACCTCCATGTCGAGTAATACCGACTTGATACGCTACTATGAACTGTTTGGTTCTTTGATGAATGATATCGAAAATGCATCAAAAGCAATCATTGCCAAAATAACTAACAGAACGCAAAATTCGCCTGTAGCAAAACATATCGGAGATATATGCAAAGACGTGATGCGTTATATTGCCTCTATTTATTTCGACTACAGAAACAAAGGTCTGGATGCTGCACCGATTAATATTGTAAACTATTTTTCTACGCTGGCTCATATCTGTTATGCCGATTTGAGTTTTATCAACAAGATAGAAAAAGAGGAATTACTTCGTTATTTTTACGAATGGAGCGATGTGAAACCGGGAGCATTTGAAGAACTATTATCCAATACTTTAAGCATCGCCTATGACCATAATAATATCAGGGCGATAATGATTCAGGTAGAATCGTTTCTCAGGACAATTTCAGAATTATGGATACGTTTAAGTTCTCTTGAATATATCGGGCAGCATAAAGACAATATTGTAATTGGGGAAAGAAACCACCATGCACAGGATCCGGTAAAAAAATCGAGTTGGACAATACTGGATTAACAACGATACAAAAATATGAAACAGACGGGCGACAACGAAAAATATACATCCATAAATAAATTGGATACGGACTTCCGGGCGGAAGCTGTAGCTGCCGGGTTAATCGAATCCGGACGGAGCGAGGAAGAAATATTGATTGTCCGTCAGCAGGGAGATAAACGTCATACCTCAAAAGACATAGCCAAAATAGAGATTGGCTATTCCCGCGAAGATATGATGAAATACCTGTATATTCATACAAACAGAAACAGTATTTACGATACCATTCCCGAAAATATTTTTCATCAATCAGTCCATACAAGCAAGAAAAAAAGCAAAGAGGACGTTATTCATGAAATACGAGAACATCGAAGGGAAGAGCTTTCTGCAAGGATGTACTTTCAACCGTTCGAGATGGTTGTAGACCAGTTATTGACTGATGCCCAATTGTATGAACGTAAATTTGACAAAAAGAATTTCCACAGCAACCTGAAAGATATATTTTCGGGCTATTGGTCTGTATTGAAACTTATGACATTGAAACAGGCTGCGTTTTTCATAAAAATAATCCCTGTTTTACACCGGATAACAACTGATTTTGATTTGGTGGGAAAACTGATGGGAACGATACTGGAAGCTCCTGTAAAAATTGAAATGGGAGAACTGCAAGAATTAAAAACCGATTTATCGCTTAAAGCGATGTCCGGTAAATGGCGGTTGGGAATAAATTCCGTACTGGGAAATACGTCTAAAGACGGGTACAGAAATATACAGGTAACAATCGGCCCTGCACTGCCGGAAAAGATAAAACAATTTTCCAAAGGATTTGATGATTGCCTTTTATTGGAACAATTAATAGCGATGATGTTGCCCGCCAACATCCAAAAAGCGGTAAAGTACAAAACATTGGAAGCACATGCCGGATTTCGGTTATCGTGTGATAAACACACCGCTTGGTTAGGAATAAATACAAGATTATAAAAACTCACAATAAAGAATATAAAGATATGAGTACAACCAATTTGTTAGACAAGAAAAACATGATTAATGCCATTCTCAGGGTTGGCGGAAAGAAAATGAATTTTGTTTCTCTTGAATTGATTCAGGAGTATGGTCAGCATCATCAATTTAAGATACAGGTCGATTATGAAGTTTTGAGTAAAACTTTTATGAGTGATCCGACCCAGCAGATCGAGTTGATCGGGCAGATGGTTGTCGTGGATATTCAACATGGTAGCAATAATGGAGCTGCATACGTTTTTAACGGTGTTATTACCAAAATCAAAATGACGGGTAAGGATGGAAAAAAAGGATACGTTGTGTTGGAAGGTTTCAGCCCTACGATTATGCTCGAAAGAGGCAGACGTATGGATATTTATTCCGATATGACGCTTCGAAACATATTCAAGAAACTGATAGACGGGGTTTATTCCGATTATATGAAGTTTTTGAACGAGCCGACTTACGAAACCAAGATTGATTTTTTGATGCAGTATAACGAAACCGATTGGGAGTTCTTGCAACGCATTGCTTATATTTATGGAGAAAACCTCTTTTTCAGCGGAAGTGAAATCCTTTTCGGTCAATACGAAGAATGGGAACCTGTAAAACTAACCTACGACCATGAGATTTCCGATATCGAGTTTTGTACCCGGATGCTTGCCAACCGTTCCGTTGCTTATCAGTATGTAGCCGAGCAGGATTCTATTTTGGAAAAAGAATCGCCGGATAAGATTGAAAACTCCAATGCTTATTTGGATGCTGCCGAAGAGGTAAACTTGGCGTTAACCAAAGGAAAACCTGCTAAAAACATCATCGGCGCCAATATTACAACGCTTACTGAATTGGATGAATTGGTAAAAAGAGATAAAACCCGCACAGCTGCCCAAACAGTATATATAACGGGAAA
>DAIQOU010000470.1:0-4035 GCA_036787725.1 Bacteroidales bacterium | reverse complement strand
AAAAAGAATATGATGTTTTAAAAAATACGGTATTAATGGCAGATCATTTGATTAATGGAGATCTTTCATTATATGAAACCGTTAATCAATAAGTTTTTTTATCCGAATTAAAAGATAATTATTATATTTGATTTGTATAAATCCAAACTTTTGAATGTCATGAAACGAAGCATGTATCAACAGTCGGTTTAAGTTAATATCAATGATTTGCCCGGGCAAAGGCTTATTCTGTTTCTCCACTTCGTGAGAAGACCGTTGATTTACGTAAACTCCTGACAATCGGAAGGAAAAATAAAACAACATATGAAATCAAGTATAGGAATTGTATTAATGTGTATCCCCTTTTTGCTGGGATCGTGTACATCTTATTATTATTCGATCCTTAACTCCGGTTCCCACCGGATGGAGAAGAAGTCGGAGGGAGATTTTGTTATTGAAAACGATAGCGTATGTATTACCTATAATTTCGGAGGGATGAATGCTCCCATTGGAATCCATATTTACAACAAAATGGGTGAACCGTTGCATGTAGATTGGCAAAAATCCGCTTTAATCCTGAATGGAGAAGCAACCTCCTATCAAGATAAGAATATGCCGATAGCAGGGCAACTTTCTACTTCTTCTTATGAATTTTTTTCCTTTGAAGAATCGGAAGGTGTTTTTTCCGGCAATATAGAAAAATCCGAAAAAACGGCTTTTATTCCCCCAAAATCAGGAATTACTTATGTTCCGTTAGAATTAGCAGGTTTTCCTTTCGATGAAATTCCCAAAAAAGAATATAATAAAGCTTCTTTTCTTCGAAAAAACGGAACTGAAGCAAAAATAAATTACCTTGATTTCACCCCCGAAAATTCTCCTCTGACTTTCAGAAGTTATTTGGTTCTTTTTGCCGGAATGAACCCCGACTTCGACAAACCCATTATTTATGAAACCGAATTTTATGTTTCAAAATTAATAAAAACAGGAGCTGTAAAACCTTCGGATTTCTATGTTGATTCTCGTATGAGAGGAGATATTTTTTATGTAGAAAAAAGAAAAGGATACAATACAGGATATACAATCGGTGCCATTCTATTAGGAGTTTCCGGAGCTGTCGTCAGTGCAGCGTTGGAAGTTCCGGCAGACTGACCTGAAGGCATTGGAGGAAAAGGATTAATTTGTAATTTTGCAGATTATTCAAATTAATTCAAAATGAATACTCAAGAATATGAGATCATGGCTCCGGTCGGTTCTTATGAATCATTAGCCGCTGCCATACAAGGAGGAGCCGATTCAATTTATTTTGGAATCGAAGGCCTCAATATGCGTTCTCGATCCTCCAATAATTTTACTACAGAAGATTTATACAATATTGCACAACTATGTAAGGAAAAAGGAATAAAGTCCTATCTTACTGTTAACACCATTATATACGACGAGGACATCGAGTTGATGAAAAACATCATTTACGCAGCTAAAGAAGCCGGGATCTCAGCTATTATTGCGGCAGATGTGGCTGCTATGGTATACGCTCGAAGTCTGGGAGTGGAAGTACATTTATCTACCCAATTAAATATATCCAATACAGAGTCCCTTCAATTCTACGCCCAATTCGCGGATGTAGTTGTACTGGCCCGGGAATTAACACTGGAACAAGTTCATAAAATTCATACTCAAATAAAAGAAGCCGGGATCAGAGGCCCCAAAGGGGAACAGGTTCGAATCGAGATGTTTTGTCACGGAGCTTTATGTATGGCTGTATCCGGAAAATGTTATTTAAGTTTACATGAAATGGATTCCTCCGCCAATCGCGGAGCTTGCAATCAGATTTGCCGCCGGGGATATATTGTAAAAGATAAAGAAACAGATATTGAGCTGGAGATTGACAATCAATATATCATGTCTCCAAAAGATTTGAAAACCATTCATTTCATGAATAAAATGATGGATGCGGGGGTTCGGGTATTTAAAATAGAAGGAAGAGCCCGGGGGCCGGAATATGTACGCACGGTCACGGCATGTTATAAAGAAGCCGTTCAAGCCTATTGTTCCAATAATTTCTCGGAAGAAAAAATCAAAGATTGGGATTTTCGTCTGAAACAAGTTTTCAATCGCGGGTTCTGGAATGGGTATTATTTGGGACAACGGTTGGGAGAATGGAGCAACAAATACGGCAATGAAGCAACTCAACGTAAAATGTATATCGGAAAAGTAATCAAACATTTCTCCAATATCGGAGTAGGAGAGTTCCTGATAGAGACCCAATCTCTACAAGTAGGAGATAAAGTATTGATTACCGGACCGACGACCGGTGCCTTGTTTTTAACGGTAGAAGAAATCCGGGTAGATCTGAAGCCGGTGAAGGAAACAGTAAAAGGACAATTATTCTCCATGAAAGTACCGGAAAAGGTTCGACCTTCCGATAAGTTATTCAAATGGATAGAATCTCCCGAAAAAGAAATGAAGAAAACATGAAACATATCTTTGAATTACCCTTAAAAGTCAGGGATTACGAATGCGATATACAAGGAGTAGTAAATAATGCCAATTATTTACATTACTTAGAGCATACCCGACATGAGTTTCTCGAAAGTTTGGGAGTTTCCTTTTCTGAACTCCACCATCAACAAACCGACGCCGTTGTATCTCGAATCGATATTTCTTATAAACAGCCTCTTCGGGGTGGGGAATCATTTATTTCCCAAGTGAAGAAATTAGAAAAGCAAGGTGTCAAACTCGTTTTTACGCAAGAAATTATACGCAAAAGAGACCAATCGGTTTGTTGTACGGCAATTGTTTCTATCGTTATTTTACAAGCCGGAAAATTAACGAGAGGAGATTATTTTGACAAATTATTAAAATCTTATTTATAAAATTCACAATAGAGCCGACAGCTCATCATTAAAATCAAAACCAACATGCAAAATCAAAACCTGCTTTACCGGATCGGTCTCAATCTGATCAAGGGAATCGGCAACATAACTGCCAAACATATCATTGAAGTATTGGGAGACGCCACTCCTCTTTTCAAGGAAAAAGCCTCTTCCTTAATTCATATCCCGGGAATTAATTCTAAAATTATCCGGGAAATAAAAAATCCCGATATATTAAGGACGGCGGAAAAAGAAATTCAATTTATTGAAAGAAATAACATTCTTCCTCTTTTCATCACAGAAAAAGAATATCCTTTTCGTTTAAAAGATTGTATCGACTCTCCTGTAATGCTTTATTTTAAAGGCCAAGTCGATTTCAATAATGCCAAAGTCATCAGTATTGTGGGTACCAGACATGCTACAAATTACGGAAAAGAAATAACCGAATCTCTAATTAAAGACTTGGCGGAACAAGACCCGGAAATAATAATCGTCAGCGGATTAGCTTATGGAATCGATATTATTGCTCATAAAGCTGCCTTACAGGAAAAAATGAGCACCTTGGCCGTTCTGGCTCACGGATTAGACCGGATTTATCCCTATGCACACCGGAATATTGCTATTGAGATGTTAAAACAAGGAGGGTTATTAACCGATTTCTTGAGTAAAACCAATCCGGACCGACAAAATTTTGTAAAAAGAAATCGTATTGTGGCCGGAATCTCCGACTGTACCATTGTTATAGAATCTGCCGAAAAAGGAGGCGCATTAATAACAGCAAATATTGCAGACTCTTACAATAGAGACGTGTTTGCTTTTCCCGGAAAAAAAACAGATTATTACTCGAAAGGATGCAACAATTTAATACGGGACAAAAAAGCCGTTTTAGTACAAACCGCAGAGGATATTGCGAGTGAAATGGGTTGGATACAACAAAAAAAAGAAAAGGTCATTCAATGTTCCCTCTTTAGGGAACTTTCCGGTGAAGAGCAAGCCGTCATCGATTTATTATCAAAAACAGAGAGTATACATCTGAATTTATTGAGTATTGAATTGAATCTTCCGGTAAGCAAGTTGTCAATTACCCTATTTAAATTGGAGATGGACGGAATTATTCGTTCCCTGCCCGGAGGTATATATCGGTTAATCTGAATATTTCTCACAATTAAAAAAAGAACAAATA
>DAIQOU010000469.1:0-4035 GCA_036787725.1 Bacteroidales bacterium | reverse complement strand
CCTGATATCATGAAAAAGAATTGTTGTTTTATTTTAATAGCGGTTTTATTTATTGCTTGTAATTCAAGCAATAATATGAAGACTGAGAGGGACTTTAATAGTAAATATGAGGGAGAATATCTGAATAAGATTGCTTTCCCGATAGGAGGATTGGGGACCGGCATGTTTTGCGTGGAAGGTACAGGTGCTATTTCCAATATGTCTTTGCGTCACCGTCCGGAAGTCTTTCATGAGCCGACTATGTTTGCGGCTTTACATATTAAGAATAGAGAGAATGGAACCAAGGTATTGGAAGGACCTGTTCCCGATTGGAAAAAGTTTGGAATGCCTCTTTCTGCTTTAGGAGGAGGAGGAACGTGGGGACTTCCTCGGTTTAAAGAATCTGCTTTTCATGCGCAATTTCCTTTTGCAGAAATAGAATTAAGGGATGAAGGTATGCCGGTCAAAGTCGATATAACGGCGTGGAATCCTTTTATTCCGACCGATGCGGATAACTCGAGTCTTCCGGTAGGCGGGTTTGAATATCAGTTTACCAATACGGGAAATGAAGAACTGGAAGCTGTCTTTTCTTATAATACCCGTAACTTTATGTATGTTCACGGTAAGGGAGATTCTTATATCCGGTCTTTTAAGAATGGTTTTGTTTTGTGTCAGACCGGACACGAGAATGAACCTTTTCATGAAGGCGAATTTGCCATATTCACGGATCGACCCGAAACGGTAGTTAATCATAATTGGTTTAGAGGAGCTTGGTTTGATCCCCTTACTATTTGTTGGAATAATATAAGCAGCGGAGTAATGACTGCCAATAAAGAAAGAGAACCGGGTGCTCCGGGCGCCTCTTTGTTTGTTCCGATAAAGATTAAACCGGGAGAAACACAATCTGTGAAATTATATATGTCTTGGTATGTTCCTTATTCCCATTTAAGAATTGGCGGAGAACCTCAAAATGATACGGATATTCCCAATAAGCCGGCATTGGGAGGGACGACTTGTCCTTATGACAGTACGGGAGCCGGAAACTATCGTCCTTGGTACAGCAGTAAATTTAATAGTGTAGATGATGTAGCTGCTTACTGGCTGAGTAATTATAATGATTTGAAGAGTAAAACAGAAGTGTTTACTAATTCTTTTTATAGCAGTTCTTTACCTCCCGAGGTCACAGAAGCGATTGCAGCTAATCTTACCATATTGAAATCACCGACCGTATTCAGACAGTTTGACGGCAGGATGTGGAACTGGGAAGGTTGCGGAGATACATGGGGATCTTGTCACGGTTCGTGTACGCATGTGTGGAATTATGCACAAGCGGTGCCTCATTTATTCCCGGCTATGGAAAGAACGTTACGCGAAACGGAATTCTTTGTTAGTCAGGACAAGAAGGGACATCAGGCATTCAGAACCAATCTCCCGATACGCCCGGTGATTCATGATTTTCATTCTGCGGCAGACGGACAGTTAGGCGGAATTATGAAAGTATATCGGGAATGGAGAATTTTCGGGAATAATGAATGGCTTCAAGTGATCTTTCCGGCTGTTAAACAAAGTATGGATTATTGTATCAATACGTGGGACCCCGATAAAGTAGGAGCGGTGGAAGAACCTCATCATAATACGTATGATATTGAATTTTGGGGACCCAACGGGATGATTAACAGTTTTTATTCGGGAGCATTGCAGGCTGTAACTTTAATGGGTAAAGCATTAGGCGAAAATGTTGCCGAGTATGAAACACTTTTGGGTAAGAGTAAAGAATACATGGAAAGCAAGCTGTTTGATGGGGAATACTTTATTCAGAACATACGATGGAAAGATTTGAAAGCGCCGGATCCTACCAAAGCACAATCTTTTCATACACAATATTCTCCGGAAGCTGTGGCTATCCTTGAAAAGGAAGGTCCCAAATATCAGTACGGCACGGGATGTTTATCGGATGGAGTACTGGGCTCTTGGATGTCTTTGGTCTGCGGAATGCCCGAAGTGATAGATAAGGATAAAATTAAGAGTCATTTAGTCTCTATCCATAAGTATAACCTTAAGAAAGACTTGAGCGATCATGCGAATCCTCAACGTCCTACATTTGCCTTGGGAAATGATGGCGGTTTGTTGTTATGCAGTTGGCCTAAAGGCGGAAAACTTCAATTGCCGTTTGTATATAGCGATGAAGTGTGGACCGGTATCGAGTACCAGGTGGCATCTCATTTGATGTTTGAAGGAGAGGTGGAAAAAGGATTGGAAATTGTTCGTACTTGCCGGGAAAGATATGACGGAAGAATCCGCAATCCGTTCAATGAATACGAGTGTGGGGCATGGTATGCCCGAGCCATGGCAAGTTACGGATTGTTGGAAGGATTAACCGGTATTCGTTATGATGCGGTAGACGGGACATTATATATAGATTCTCGCGTAGGGAATGATTTTACTTCATTTATTTCGACCAATACCGGATTCGGTAACGCCGGATTGAAAGCCGGGAAACCCTTCTTGGATGTAAAATACGGAACTGTAGAAGTAAAGAAATGCATTGTGTCCGGTGTTGAAACTTCCTTGTAGAGGGATGGATTTAGTGGAAATATAATCGAATAAACAAATAGTTGTAACCTTAAGAATATAATTTGTTAAAGAGATGAAAATGAAACGGATCAATTTTGTTTTAATAATGCTGTCGGGTATAATTATTTTATCCTGTACCGGTAAAAATAAAAAAGAAAGCAATATGGAAAGTTATGAGAAAGGGACCTTCGGGTACGACTTGGATTATTTGTCTCAAAAAGACGAAGGGTTAATTACTTTATCGGGTAATGGAGGAGAATCTCAACTGATTATATCTCCCAAGTATCAGGCCAAAGTGTTTACAAGTACCGCAAGCGGACTTGCCGGAAAGAGTTTGGGATATATTAATTACAAGTTTTTTGATGCCGGTGTGGTAGATGAACATATGAACGGATTTGGCGGGGAAAATCGTTTTTGGTTAGGTCCCGAAGGAGGACGTTTCTCTGTTTATTTTGAAAAAGGGACTCAACAGGTATATGATAATTGGTTTACGCCTAAACCGATTGATATCGAACCGTGGGATGTGATTGCTAAAAGTGAAAAAACGGCTTCCTTGAAAAAAGAGATGGAAGTGAGAAACTACTTGGGAAATCAATTCAGATTACAGGCCGACCGGACCCTTACATTATTGGATCGAAATGAAATTGTAAATAATTTGAGTATCGAATTAAACCCGAATGTAAAAACGGTAGGGTATGTGTCCGATAATTCCATTGTTAATCGGAATGATTTTGAATGGACAAAAGAAACGGGTACCATTTGTATTTGGATATTGGATATGTTTAATCCCGCTCCTCGGGCAGTGACGATTATTCCTTTTAATGAGGGAAGCGAGGAGGAGTTGGGTAAAATTGTTACTTCCGATTATTTTGGAGAGATTCCCGCCGATCGTCTTAAAATTCAAGGAAGTAATATTTATCTTAAAACAGACGGTAATTTCAGAAGTAAACTCGGATTGACCGGAAAAAGAACCAAGGCGATAGCCGGTAATTACGACCCCGATCTGAAAAGATTGACCGTTACGGTTTATGACGTGGATGAAAATGCAGTTTATCTGAATCAGGAGTGGAATCCGGATAAAGATCCCATGATAGGAGATGCCATGAATGCCTACAATGACGGACCTTTGGAAGACGGAAGCATTATGGGACCCTTCCTCGAATTGGAGAGTGTGTCGCCTGCCGCATTTTTGAAACCGGGAGAATCATTGAAACATAAGCATACTGTATATCACTTTATGGGAGAAGAAGCGGAATTGAATCTTATTGCGGAGAAATTATTGGGAGTGTCGATAGAGGAGATTAAAAATGTTTTTTGATACTCTTATGTAGTTTAATGTAAAATCGAAATCTTCTTGAAATGATGCATGAAACCGGTGATTTACATCGCGGGAAGGGGACTTTTTTTCTCACTTTGTAAGAAAATCGATGATTCATGCCGGTTCCGGATGACCTTTTAAAAATAAAATAATATATGAGAAAA
>DAIQOU010000060.1:5221-15027 GCA_036787725.1 Bacteroidales bacterium | reverse complement strand
AAGGATATAATATGCCCACTCCTATTCAGGCAAAAGGGATTCCTGTTGCTCTTAAGGGTAGTGATATGTTGGGTATAGCTCAAACCGGAACCGGAAAAACAGCCACATTTGCCATTCCCATCTTACAACATTTATCGAAAGCTTATAATCAAGAAAATAAAAACAAGGAGGAAAAGGAGCTTCTTGCTACAGAAGAAAAGGAAAATGCACAAAAGTATTCTCTCAAAAAAAGGTATACAGGAAAACTTCAACAAAAAAAGCGAACTATCAAAGCCCTGATATTGACACCCACCCGGGAATTGGCAATACAAATAGGCGAGTGTGTTGCCGACTACGGAAAATATACAGGTTTGAAACATACAACTATTTTTGGCGGAGTAAAACAAGGACCTCAAACCGGAGAACTGGAAAAAGGGATAGACATTTTGATTGCAACCCCGGGACGACTGATTGATTTGATTAACCAAAACTTCATAAAGTTAAACTCCATCACTCATTTTGTTCTCGATGAAGCTGACAGAATGCTTGACATGGGGTTTATTGCCGATATTCGACGAATATTACCCTTGCTTCCGGTCAAAAGGCAAACCTTTTTTTTCTCGGCAACCATGCCGAAAAATATTTTAACTCTTTCTAAAAGTATTCTTACGAATCCGGTCAAGATCGAAGTTACTCCGGTTTCATCTGCAGTAGATACAATAGACCAATCGATCTATTTTGTTGAAAGACCGGAAAAAAAAGGCCTCCTGCTTTCTCTTTTAAAGAAAAACGGAAATAAATCCATACTCATTTTTTCGCGGACTAAACACGGATCGGATAATATTGCCCGAACATTGACAAAATCGGGAATCGGAAATGTAGTTATCCACGGAAATAAGTCACAAGGCCAACGTCAAAAAGCACTTTCCAGTTTCAAATCGGGAAAGGTTCGCATTATGGTAGCTACCGATATTGCCGCCAGAGGGATCGATATTCGGGAATTGGAGATGGTAATCAATTATGATATGCCGGATATACCCGAAACATATGTTCATAGGATTGGCCGTACCGGCCGGGCAGGACATTCGGGAACAGCACTGACATTCTGTTCTCAAGAAGACCATCTGATGGTTAAAGATATCCAAAAACTGACGGGTAAACAACTCAGTATAATATCCCCGCAGATATAATTAATAAGAATAAAATAACTTAATGGCAAATTCAGGATCATTCGGAAAAAGAGAAAACGAGAAAAAAAAGCAAGCCAAGCGCTTAGAAAAACAAAAACGGAAAGAAGAACGGAAAGCCAATAGCAGTACCGGTTCTTTTGAGGATATGATTGCATATGTCGATGCTAATGGAAACATTATCGACACACCTCCGGAATTAATCCCGGAAGAAGTGGACCCGGAAAATATCGTAATCTCCGTACCTAAAAAAGAAGATCAGGGACCGATCCTTTTTCAAGGACGGGTAGAGTATTTTAACGCGGAAAGAGGCTACGGATTTATTAAAGAACTGAACAGCATAAAGAAATATTTTTTTCATACATCCAATGCTCCTCAAGATATTACCGAAGGAAATATAGTAACCTTCGATATTGAACGAGGCGAGCGGGGCATAAACGCTGTCAATATTAAAATCGACAAATAAAATTATTATTGTCTGTTGAAAAGAGAAATTGAATTGGCAATACCTTTATAAAAAAATTAGATAATCGGTTAGATAATTTTTATTCGGTTTGTAAAAACAAATAAGCCGTAAATATGTTTTAATTACAAACAAACAATCAATTATTGTATTAACACATTAATATTAAAAATTATCAGATTATGGAAACAGCAACAGCAACAGTAAAAAAAACAGAGACGAAGAACAATCCGGAAATTGCTGCCTTTGTAGGTAAATTATTTTCTTTCAACAGCAGTTTAAAATTATTTCATTGGAATGTAACGGGAAAAGGCAGCTATGCACAACACATGGCGTTAGATCAAGCCATTGAATCTTTATTGGATGTTATCGATCGCGTAGCAGAAACTTCAATCGCATTATTGGGAGATATAAACGTTACCATTCCGGAAACAAAAACACCTACGGATATTGTAAAACACGTAACAGACTTTTATGATTATGTAGAAAAAAGCCGGAAGTTGTTCTCTGAAGATTTTTCTCAATCTATTCTTGACGATTACGTAGAAGCGATTCAACAATTAAGATACAGATTGATCAGACTTCAGTAAGATTTATCAAATGATATGATAATTGCAAGAGAGTGATCCGTTGTTTCGGATCACTCTCTCTTTTTATTATTATCTTTACGTTTTCTTTCAATCCATAACAGGTGAAAAAATACGTCCTTAATTTATTAATTCGATTAGAACGAATCGGAATTGACTCTTTCCTTCTTTTATTACTGAGTATGATCGGATTGGCTTACCTTTTTCCGGCATTCGGTACAAAAGAAGGTATTTTTTCCCTCAAGAATATTACGGATGTCGGAGTATTCGTCATTTTCTTTTTCTATGGTTTACGCCTCGGTCCGAACAAATTAAAAGCGGGTCTTTCCAACCCGAAGTTACATTTGGTCATTCACGCATCCACTTTTATTATTTTTCCTCTTATTGCTTTAGCTGTAAAAAAACTATTTTCGGAAGAATACAGCGAATTATGGTTGGGAATATTTTATCTCTCAGCATTACCTTCCACTGTTTCGTCTGCTGTCGTTATGGTATCCATTGCCCGAGGAAATATTCCGGCTGCCATTTTTAATGCGGGAATTTCCGGCATCCTCGGAATTTTCATTACTCCTTTGTGGATAAGCATGGTGATAGCCGGTCGATCGGGAAATCTCGAAGTAGGAGAAGCTGTATTTAAACTGATTCTACAAGTCTTACTCCCCGTAATTGCAGGCATACTGTTAAACCGCTTTTGGGGAGATTTTGCCGAAAAACATAAAAAGACACTCCGTAAATTCGACCAAAGCATCATCTTACTCATTGTTTATACTGCTTTTTGCGAATCATTCAGCCGGCATGCATTTGAAAATTTAAGCCTGCCGATGCTAATCATCTGCAGTATCGGAATGGTTGTTCTTTTCTTTTTAATCTATTCCATTATAGGAATTGCAACAAAAACACTTCGATTCAGAAGAGAAGACAGAATAACGGCACTCTTTTGCGGATCCAAAAAATCATTGGTTCACGGAACCGTCATGTCTAATGTTTTATTTCCCGGTTCAATCTCAGTAGGTATTATTCTATTACCTACCATGCTTTATCATGCCTTACAATTGATTATCGTCAGTGCCATAGCCCGACGAATGAGTAAACAATCCGAACAACGGGAACTTTAAGAAATACAACACTTACGGGAAGTTTACGACCCCATAACATCCGGATCAAACTGCTTTAAGCAAAAACTTATCTCAAAAAAAAGCAATTACCTATATTACAAGTAATTGCTCTTTTCTGACAACACATTCGATTTTTATATACTCCCAATTAACTCACAACTTAATGGGAATTCCGTTATAAAAATCCAATATTTTGGCTCGGAAAATATAATCATACTTAGCCTGAATCTGCTCCGATTGACTCTGAAGCAATTTGGTTTTTGCCTCATTAAATTCAAAGACGGAAGATTTTCCTACCCCATACCGCTCTTCCGCATACTTAAAAGATTCACGAGAAGCTTCTACCGCTTTTTCCGAAGAACGATACTTCTCTTGCGAAGACACGGCGTTCAGGTAAGCCGTTTGAATTTCCTTGTACAATGTTTTTTTCACATTTTCCAAAATCAATTCTTGATTAAGAATACCCAAACGAGCGGAACGGACCCGATTACGTACCTGAAAACGATTAAAAATAGGAATGCTCAAGCTTAATCCGATATTTTCTCCCCCATTGTTCTTTATCTGGTCTGCAAAAGAGGTATTGTTATCGGATTTATAATTATAGAAATAATTATTATTATAGCCCAAACTCAAACTCAATGTAGGCATGTAGCCCGCTTGTGCTATTTTCACTTCTTTTTTAGAACTCTCTACTCTGAATTCCTGCTCTTTAACTGCCGGCTTGACATGTACGGCATGATCATAAACCGCATCCGGAGGAATAACACTCTGCATATAAGCTTCAATCACATCCGGTGTTTGAGGTTCCGATACATCAAAATTTTCGGTACTTTCCAATTCCAAACTTTGAGCTAAATCCAAGAGAGATAATTCCAGGTTATTCCGAGCCTGTACTACAGACAATTCATCTTTTGCAGCTTGAGCCTTTATATCATACAATTGAGACCGGGGAACTTTTCCTGCATCCACCAACACTTCGGTCCGAGTAATCTGTTCTGTCGAAAAATTCAATTGTTCTTCGTTTATCTTCAATATTTCTTTATTAAATAACACTTGCAAAAATAAATTCGCCACTTGTAAGGACAGATCTTCTTTCGCTTTTTCCAGGTTCTGAACAGCAGCCTGCAAATTTAATTTGTCCCGTTCGATTTCATTCGGAATCCGGAATCCGGTAAATAGAGGAGTACTGCTCGATATAGAGAAACTACTGTTGGAGGAAGACCGGTTCTCATAAATTCCGGTCAGATTATTATTGGAGCGACCAAAACTCCAGCTCTGTCCCATGCCCGCATTCAAATTGGGCAAACGGCTCATCTTTGTGGTATTAAGATCTATTTCCGCATTGTCTTTTTGCAATTTTCGTTGCCGGATATCGATATTATGATCAATTGCATAACGAATACACTCTTCCAAAGACCATTGTCGTTGGATTTCTTGGGATTGGGCACCCCAACCGATACATAAGCAACTCAACACAATGAATAACGTTCTTTTCATATGTTTATCTTTTTAATTATTGTCGTCGGAACCCGCATGTATACAAAAAATATCATCCTCTGACGGTATAAATTATTGATTTACATGCTTCCTTTCATCATCACTTTATTCTTTGGGTTTTGCTTTCGGATCAATCGCATTTCCTCTGATCTTATCCTCTAATCCGATACCGTTTTTAATCTCGATCTTTATACCGTCGGAAAGCCCTACTTCTACATATTTCTTATCAAATTCCTGATCTTCGCTTTCTTCACTTGATTTCAATACATATACGAAAGAAGAATCATTATTGAACTCGATCGAACTCTCCGGAACCGTTATCACATTTTCGGATTTATCCAATACAATCTCGGCATTGGCACTGTATCCGGCTCTGATATACATATTTTCCGGAATGGAAACCGCTGCCTTAATTTCAAACAATACAGCTCCGTTTTCTTCTACCCCTTTAGGAGAAATATACTCCAACACCGCATCCAACTTATCGCTGTTCATGGCTCCTACTATAAGACTGATCGGTGTATTTTCCTTTACCTTTCCAATTTCGGTCTCATCCAGCTTTCCCTTAAATATCATATCACTCATATCTGCCACCGAAGCAATGGTAGTACCGTCGTTGAATGTATTGGCCTGAATAACCGAATTCCCGGCTTTAATCGGCACATCCAGAATCATACCCGTAATGGTAGAACGAATCTGTGTATTACTCAACTGTGCAAACTTTTTGGAGATTCCGTCTTTAACAATATCCAACGCGTCCTGCGCATTCTCTTTCTCTTCATTGGCTTTTTTATAACCGGCATCTGCGGTCTCGAATTCTTCCTTCGAAATAACCCCGTTACGATATAAAGCAGACTGACGCTCGTACTCCGACTTTACCTGTTCCAAATTGATGGTTGCAATCCGTAAACGGGATTCGGCCGAATTTAACTGACCCATCTCCGGAATTACTTTCACCTTTGCAATCACCTCTCCGGTCTTTATCATTTGCCCGGCTTCTTTCAATACCTCCGATACAATGCCCGATATTTGAGGCTTGATCAAAATCTCATCTCGAGGCTCCACTTTTCCGGTTGCCACCGTTTTATTTTCAATAGTTCCTGTTTCGGGAGTAATTATCTCATAAACCACTTTCTCCGGACGGGATTTCTTCCAAAGGAAAACAAATGTTCCTATTATCATCAATCCGATAATAGAAAACAAAATAATTTTACCGACTTTTCTCATAACATATTATTTTTATTTATTATTCTATTCTTCTCTAATAGCATCGATTGCTTTGATCTGAAGGGCTCTCCAAGCAGGCAATACTCCCGCAATTAATCCGCTTACCAACAATACCCCAAACGATACCACAGCTACATAAAAAGGAATAATGGGATTGGAAAAGAATGTATTACCCGTGTCCGGCATGGATTCCAATCCTGTATTTACGGCAGCCAACAAGCCAACCCCAAAACACAAGCCCAACACACCGGCTAAAGAAGTCAGTAATAAACTTTCCGAAACCACTTGATTCAGGATGGTCAAAGGTTTAGCGCCCAAAGCCCTGCGAACGCCGATTTCACGGGTTCTTTCCCGCACCGTCACCAACATGATGTTGCTGACTCCGATTATTCCGGCCAAGAGCGTCCCCATCCCGACAATCCAAATCAAAGACGATATTCCAAGAAAAAGATTGTCAAACATTTTAAACTGCTTCTCCAAATTAAAAGAACCCACTGCCTGCAAATCGGTAGGAGCAATATTGTTTTGCGCTCTCAATACTTCTTTTATTCGATCTTCCAACTGTTCTGCTGTATATCCTTTTCTCGCGGTAGCACCCATAAAATGTACCACATCTCCCTGGTTGGTAATTTGTTGCATGGTAGAAAAAGGAATAGCTACCTGCTCGCTCGAACGCCCGCCAATACTGACCCGGGAAACACCGCTGGCTACTCCCACGACTTGATAGTAAACCCCGTTAACACGAATATAATGTCCCAGCGGATTCTCATTCCTTTTAAATAATTCTTCATACACGGAAGTTCCTATCACACAAACCTTTCTTTTTTGAAGAATATCGACCTCATTAATAAAGCGTCCGTACTTCATTCGTTGTTGCTCTATTTTGGAATAATTCGGGTGTAATCCCCTTACCGTAAAAGAACCGGCCCGATCATTTCTTGCCACATTATTGGTACCGCGTGCCCCCCAAAGCATGGGAGAAGCATACTCCAATTCCTTTACTGTTCGCTTCAGCACTTCTATATCTCTATTATGGATATCCCAACGACGTCCTTTTTTAAATCCCTTATACGGTTCGGAAGTAGGAGAAGTATAAAAAAAGCAAGAATTGGTTGCAAATCCGTCTAACCCTTTCATCATCCCGTTTTCCAGTCCTTGGCCGGCCCCCAACATGATAACAAGCATAAAAATCCCCCAAAAAACACCAAAGCCGGTCAGCAGACTACGGGTCTTGTTACGAGTAATTGTGACCCATATCTCTTGAAAACGATCTAAATCAAACATAATAACAACATTTATATTATTCGGCTCTCATGGCTTCTATCGCCGTTATTTTAACTGCTTTTCTGGCAGGGAAATATCCCGCAATCACTCCCGAAATTATCATTAACACCGTAGCGCCGAAAGCGACAGTCAGATCTACCGTGGGATTCTTAAATATGGTCATATCATCTCCGCCGCCTGCACTTTCCATTCCGAAGTTAATTGCTTCGCTTATTCCGATTCCCATCACCATACCCACATATCCGAAAACGGCAGTGATCAAAATAGATTCCATTAATATCAGTTTAAGAATAGTAATCGGTTTGGCGCCCAACGCTTTTCGTATTCCAAACTCTTTAGTCCGTTCCCGCACCGTGATCAACATGATATTACTTACCCCCACAATCCCGGCAATCAACGTACCGATTCCGATAATCCAAACAAAAAGATTGATAGCATTGAAAATTCCCATGGTTTGCAGATAATCTTCCATGGTATTCCACATTCCGATAGCTCGTTTGTCGGCCGGGTCAAAACGGTGCAATCCGGCCAACTTTCGACGTAACCGGTCTTCAAATGCCTGATTTTCTTCCACTGTGTTCAAACCGTTCACCGTAAAAGTAAGCGATCCGATCCCCCAACCTTTATTAAATAACATTTGTGCCGTAGAAAACGGAATATAAGCTCTTTTTTCATCTCCCCAATCACTTCCTTCATAAACACCTATCACTTTGAAGTTCAGATTATTGGCCGTAATCATCTTCCCAACGGGATCTTCCTCCTTAAACAACATCTCTTTTAATCGGCCGTTAATAACAGCCACCTTTCGACGTTCATTCATATCCACTTCATTAATAAAACGTCCTTTATTGTCCTTTATCTTTATGCCTGCCATAGAAGCCAATACAGGATAGACACCCTCAAAATTACACTCCGAAGACTCAAAATTATAACTTGCCGTCAGATAACTGGATACAGATGCCGACACATTTTCCGTTTCCGGAACTTGATTATCGATCAAATCAAAATCCTTTTGATCCAGTGTAATCCTGCGGTTTGCCGGATTTCCCTTATAAGGCATGGAGGTACGTCGGGACCACACTTCAACCGTATTTTTAGCCCTATCCCCAAAGTTGGACATCACCCCATTTTTAAGGCCGTTTCCGGAAGCCAGTAAAATGATCAACATAAAAATTCCCCATGCTACAGAAAAACCCGTCAAAAACGTACGAAGTTTATTCTTCTTAATGGTATAAAATATTTCCAGCCAATTATCAAGTTCAAACATACCAGTATTATTAAAATAAGAGCATCAGATCCGGTTATCTTCAATTGACTCTATAATTCCGTCTTTTATATGAATAATTTTATCGGTAGATTTGGCCACTTCATATTCATGTGTTACAATAATCATGGTCATTCCTTCATTATTCACTTCACGAAGAATCTGCATTACTTCGACCGAAGTTTTACTATCCAATGCTCCCGTAGGTTCATCTGCCAAAATAACCTGAGGATTGGCAATCAATGCCCGAGCAATGGCCACCCGCTGCTTTTGTCCTCCGGAAAGTTCGTTCGGCATATGATCTGCCCATTCTTTCAATCCCAAACGATCCAAATAATCCAACGCCATGGCATTCCGTTTTTTACGTTTCAAGCCCTGATAATAAAGAGGTAAGGCAACATTCTCAACTGCATTCTTAAAAGTGATCAAATTAAACGATTGAAAAATAAAACCGATCATCTTATTTCTTAACTCGGCAGCTTTCGACTCGCTCAGATTACGAATCAACAAATTATTCAAATAATATTCTCCGGTATCGTAAGTATCTAAAATACCTAAAATATTCAACAAAGTGGATTTTCCCGAGCCGGAAGCACCCATAATAGATACCATTTCCCCTTTTTTTATCTCCAGATTTATCCCCTTCAGTACATGTAACGGTGCGCCGTTGTTGTATGTCTTATTTATATTTGTGAGTTTAATCATGAATTATGACTTATATTTACGTATCTTTTCTCTTAATCAGACGCTATTTATTCTAACAGGTTACAAATATATGTAGAAATAAAGTACCTTGTATTACATAGTATGCGATTTAGAAAGAATCTACATAAACATAAGGGATAATCACTTGATAAGAAACACATTAAAATATGCATAAAATCTATTTTAGTACCAAACCAAGGAATAACAATAGGGCATCGCAAGAAAATTCTTTTTCAGGTGTAAGTACTTCAACGGACGGTGAGGCAAAACATAACCTTGGGAAAAGGAGGAAGATAAAGCCTTTTCGTCCTTTGAAGCCTGTTTGCAAGCAGGGGAAACAAAAAACCGCATACGGTTTGCCGGTAAAACCGCTAGCGGTTTGTTGATAGAACCGCATACGGTTTTATGGAAGCACCGCATGCGGTTTTGATGATCAACCGTATGCGGTTTTACCTTCGTACCTTTACCTTCCCTTCACACATCCGCAGGTTCCGCTTA